>JAQCND010000466.1 GCA_028274765.1 Bradymonadaceae bacterium | reverse complement strand
CAACAACGCGGGGTTCAACTGCAACGCCGTCCGCACCCTCGTCATGCCCCGGGAGTGGCGCCACCGGGAGGCTCTCCTGGAGGCGATCGAAGACGTCCTCGCCGACATCGAGCCCCGCCCTGCCTACTATCCCGGTGCCGAGGAGCGTTTCGACTCGTTGGTCGAGGCCCACGACGACGTCGCCATGCTCGGCGAGCGCGAGGAGGGAGACGACGAGGAGTCTCCGAGACTGCCGTGGGCCATCCTGCGAGACGTCAATCCCGAGCGTGAAGACGCTCCCTGGTTTCAGGAGGAAGCCTTCTGTAGCGTAGCCTGCGAGACACGTCTCTCCGGTGAAGATGCGGCTGCCTTCCTCGAGCGGGCCGTCGACTTCTGCAACGAATGTCTCTGGGGGACGCTCAACGCCAGTCTCATCATCCATCCGGAGACACGTCGACAGCTCGACGATGCGCTCGAGCAGGCCATCGACGATCTGCAGTACGGGAGCGTCGTCATCAACCACTGGCCGGCGCTCAGTTATGCGCTCGGCGTCACCCCCTGGGGAGGCTACCCCGGAAGTACCTATCAAGACATTCAGAGCGGCATCGGCTTCGTCCACAACACCCGACTCTTCGATCGGCCCCAGAAGAGCGTCGTCCAGGGCCCGTTTCGGATGTGGCCCAAGCCCCCCTGGTTCGTCACCCACGAAACGGCCGATGCCATCGCTCCTCGACTCGTCGAGTTCGAGCGCGATCCCTCGTTGAGTGGATTCCTCGGGATCACCTGGCGAGCTCTCTGGGGATGAACTTTCACTCGGCCTCGAGCCCCCCGATGGCGATCTGTTCGACTCTCCAAGGAGGACCAACGATGAGTGACGAAGATCTGACCCTCAACGACATGCAGGCGATCGTCGACGACTGGATCGGACAATGGGAGGAGGGGTACTGGCCTCCGCTCTCGAACCTCGCCCGTTTGACCGAAGAGGTGGGCGAACTTGGCCGCGTGCTCAACCACGTGTACGGCGAGAAAAAGAAAAAGGAGGACGAAGCCCTGGGCGACATCGAGATGGAACTGGGCGACATTCTCTTCGTCGCGGTTGCCATCGCCAATTCGCTCGACATCGACCTCGAGCAGTCTTTCCGGCGCGTCATGGAGAAGTACGACATGCGCGACCGCGATCGCTGGACGCCGGCGGACGACACCTGATGAGGTCACATCGCCCCGAATCTGCTCTCTCCCTCCATGTGGCATGGGAGGGCACTCGCCTTCTGAAGGGGAACCTTCCCTCTTTCACTCCACGTATGTCCTTTTCTCTGGAGCCCCGAGTCCTCCGCCACCGCTCATGCCGACAGCAGGAGGCGATCCGGGATGGGGAGGGCTCTCGGTTCGAGATGTGACTTGGTTGAGTGGGACGCCCTCAACCTATCGCCCCTCGAGACTGCTCATCGACCGGCAAGCAACATGATCAAATCACATTTGTTCGATATGAATATCACGGTAAATCGTGGTCCCCCAGGGCGATCGCATTAGAGCTCGATGATTTGGCGTTCCTCGACGCATCGCTCGCCCTCGATCGCGAGTGCGCTACGATGCCAAGCCGGCTGGGAGCCCACGTCTGCGAAGTATCAAGGCGCCTCGGGAGGCGTCGAAGAGAGGACACCTTCAGCTCCCCTCTGGAGCGCCTTGATATGTCCTCGACGTGCCTGCGTGTCTGTGACGTGAGCAGCTTGCTGGCACGTCGACGAGCGCCCCCTTGAAGCGGGGGGAGCGAGTCGACCACGAGGGGGGAAGACATTCGAATGCGATCGCCCTGCGTGGTCCCTCCCATTCGGTTGCCAAGCCTCTATCCCCCCCTGTAAACATAATGTCTTGAGTACGAATCGCCGAACTGGAACTTGTCTCCCGGAGAGGTCATCGATGAGTCGCATACTTGGTGTCGGCTACTGTACCGTCGATCACTACGGGGTCGTCGACCGATTTCTCGATCCCGGTCACAAGCGAGAGATGTCGACCTTCAGTATCCAGGGCGGAGGAGCCGCCGCCACGTCGACCGTCGTGCTTGCTCGTTGGGGGCGAGAGGCTCGTTTCTGTGGGGCAGTGGGGGACGATCCGCGCGGCGAGACCATCGAATCGACTCTCGCCGACGAAGGGATCGATACGTCTTCTCTGGTGCGACAGCCCGATGCCGTCAGTCAATTCACGTTTACCATTCTCGAGAGCACGAGCGGCAACAGACAGACCCTCTATACGCGGGGCTCGGTCGATGCCATCGGCCCCGACCGCCTCGATCATATCGAGGTTGCCAACCACTCGATGCTACTGATGGACGGGCTGGAACCGGATTGTCAGATTGAACTCGCCGAGCGAGCGGACCGACACGACGTGCCCGTTCTACTCCACGCCAGCGAAATGGACGCGGAGGCCGAGCGACTCGTCGATCTCTGTGATTATCTCGTGGCCTCCGAGCGATTTGCCACCCAATTTACGGGACGAGGGGAGCTGGAGGCCATCTCGCGTTCGCTACTCGAACGCCAGACACGAGCCGTCATCCTGACGCTCGGACGAGATGGAGTCGTGGGGGCCTGGGACGGAGATCTGCAGGTTCGCACCGAAGCCTATCCCGTCGACGTCGTCGACAACTCGGGGGCGGGCGACGTCTTCGCCGGAGCCTTCGCCCACGGTCTCACCGAACACGGCGATCTTCGAGAGGCGCTGGAGTTTGCCAACGTCGCTGGCGCGCTCTCGTGTCGTGGGCTCGGCCCCCGAAGTGCCATCCCCTCGCTCGAGGAGGTCGAACGGCATCTCGAGGGCTGACAGAAGTGGGCGTTCAGTCCAGCTCGACGGCCCAGTACCGCCCCCCGCGCAAGGCTTCGACAAATCCGGACTGGGTGCTGACGTCCTCGGCGAAAAAGGTCGCGCTCGCACCGACTGAGTCGAGCGAATCCTGGGGGTCGCTTCCTCCGACAGTCGGCGCTCCGAGATAGGTGGCCGCCTCGACGGCAAAATCGTTGTGGACCTGGCTGACTCGAGGGTTGACGACCTCGACGGCATCGAGCCGCTCGTATTCGAAGATGTGGTCGCCCATGACGAAGCGGGTGGAGCGATCGTAGGGGCGCGCCGCAATGGCAGCCCCCTCGTGCTCGTGGAACAGCTCCAGGACGGCTTCGGCGGCGGGGGTCGTCATGTCCGTATATCGACGCCAGTATTCGCCGCGATAGAAGGAGCCGAGCTCGGGGACGAAGCCGAGAAGTACGCCAGTGTCGGTGGGAATCTCGACGCCGATAAAGATGTCGAGTCCATGGGCCTCGCCGCGTTCGACCACTTCAGGCCCGTAGGTTGTCGAGAGTGTCTCGCAGAAGGCAACCGCATCGAGTCCGCGATCGGCGGCTCGATCGAGTACGGCATCGGGCGAGACCGAGACGTCGTCCGACAGTGACGATTTGGCGTGCAGATCAATCAGCATCGTTAAACTCCAGCAGTCATTTGGTCAGTCTTCGAATCATGATCCGGCCCGGAGTCGTCGCTCGACTCGTCTCGATTGTCGGTCGGCACATCGATGACTTCGGCCTCCCTCGGAGACTCTTCCGAGGCAGGCGAGTCGTAAAACGACGACGCGTCCATCGTGTCTTGGGAACCGCGCCGGTGTTCGAAGTATGAAACAGTCGATGATTTGAGTTTGTCTTGAAGTTTGTCTTTGGCGAAGGATTTGATGGGAGCTCGCAGCCAGGGAATCAAGAGGCTGATCCCGGCAATGTCGGTCAAGACACCCGGCGTCAACAAGAAGGCCCCTGCGATCAACACGCCGATGCCGTCGAGCAGTGAATCGCCCGGCAGCGCGCCGCTCTGCAGTTCCTCCTGGATGCGTCCCCACACGGCGCTGCCCTGACGTTTGGCCAGCGTGGCGCCGAGCACGGCCGTCCCGAGGATGATGCCGGCGGTCGGCAGCAACCCGATCGCCTCCCCGAGCGGAATCAGAATCATCAATTCCGCGACCGTGACGACCGTAAAGAGCAGAGAGAGTTTGGCGAGCATGGGGGGACCTCCCGTCCGGTCGTCCTCCGACACGGACACAAATCGCAGTTACTGCGCGTCGTTCCAGTCGTCCAAGAAGCTCTCCAGTCCGAGATCGGTCTTCGGATGCTGGAACATCTGTTCGATGACGTCAAAAGGCACGGTGGCGACATCGGCATCGGCCAGGGCGGCCTTGGTGACGTGTCGAGGATGGCGAATCGAAGCGGCCAGGACCTCCGTCTCGATATGATCGTAGTTATCGTAGATGTCGACAATCGTCTCGACCGACTCCATGCCGGGGTGTCCGATGTCGTCGAGTCGTCCGACGAAGGGACTGATGTACGTCGCACCGGCCCGGGCGGCCAGAAGCGCCTGGTTGGGCGAAAAGCAGAGCGTCACGTTGACGCCGATGCCATCGTCCGTGAGGCGATTGCAGGCGCGCACGCCATCTGGCGTCAACGGCACCTTGATGATGACATTGTCCGCCCACTCGGCGTACCGTCGCCCCTCTTCGAGCATGCCCTCGGTCTCGGTCGCCGTCACTTCAACGCTGACCGGCCCCTCGACCATTTCACAGATATCGAGAACGACATCCTCGAGCTCGCGTCCCGAGTCGGCAACGAGGCTGGGATTGGTGGTGACGCCGTCGAGAAATCCGTAGTCTTCGGCGCGTCGGACCTCGTCGACATCGGCCGTATCGACAAAAAATTCCACAGTGCCTCCTTGGATCGGCGGAAACGAACCTCGAGCTTCGGCAGGAGCGACGCACGCCATGTAACATTGCGTGCCTTGCGAGGCAAGGTCATTCTCCAGACGAACCGGGCCGATCGCACGAGGGTCCGCTCGGATACCGTGGGATACGCCGTGGCACGACGTTTGCAGCTGACCGACTCGATGATCGGCTGGCGGGGCGGCCGGCGCTCCCAACCACACGTCGTCGAGATACCACGGACCTGAGTCACCCCCATCGCACAAGGATGAAACCATCGCGGATACGATCCGACGCGATGCCCCTTCCAAAGAACATGCAGGGGGGCTCCAAGAGGCATTCGGGCGATGGCCTCCGGTTGTCTCGAGTTCGCGCTCCACATAGCGTTCCCACGCCGTGACGCATTTGCCGTTCGCATCGTTCGGCCTCGT
This sequence comes from Bradymonadaceae bacterium, assembly GCA_028274765.1. Lineage (GTDB taxonomy): Bacteria > Myxococcota_A > Bradymonadia > Bradymonadales > Bradymonadaceae > CAJXPB01. The sequence continues at coordinate 125 of JAQCND010000466.1, read as the reverse complement.
GAGCACCTCCCGCTCCGAGCATGATGCGTTCGAGCGCTCGTCCCTCTCGTCTGTTTGTCGACTTCCGTTCGACCCAGGAGTTTATGCGATGACACTGACACGACACGAGACGATAGGCGATCTCG
>JAQCND010000459.1 GCA_028274765.1 Bradymonadaceae bacterium | reverse complement strand
TTGCTGAAGCTCGTACCGTCCTGAGAGGCGTCGTAGTCGAGCACGCGGATCCAACCGCCTCCGTCGGTCTGCATGTCGCAGTACACCTTGAAGGGCTGATTGCCGCCGGGACCATCGGGGTCGATTTCATAGGTGCCCGAGGTGGCTTTGGGATTGTTGTTCAAGATCTCCTGACAGTCCGTGGGCGTCGTGTTACCTCCCACCGTCAGCCAGTCTTGGCCCGTGCAGACTTCGAGGACGCTCTCGCTGTCGTTGTATCGAATCGTCCCTTCGCGACTGCTGTCGCACGACTGCCCGGAGCCGACCTTGATGCCGCCATCGACATCGAGTGCGGCCTGCGGCGACGTTTGGCCGATGCCGACGTTGCCGTTGGTCTGAGTCACAGCCGAATCTTCGATGGTGCCCGAGTCCGAGAATTTGGCCAGGCGATCGGCGCTTCCGCTCCCCTCGATGCCCTTGTCGGCACAGCTCCAGCTCGAGCCATCCCACTGGGCGACCGCGCCTTGGGGGCAGCTCAATCCGCCGAGCGTATCCGAGGATTGGTCGCTACACGTCCACTGATTGCCGTCGTAGACGGCCACCTGATCTTGCTGACAGTTGATCCCGGCGAGCGTATCGTCGTCGCCATCGGCGAGATCCGAGGGCACGTTGCGAACGCTTTGCCACTGGACGGCCTTCTCGCCACAGCGCCAGCTCGAGCCGTCGTAGAGTGGCACCTGCCCCGATGCACAGCTCAACTTTCGAAGGGTGTCGTCATCGCCGTCATCGAGCCCGGAGGGCACGCCGTTGACCTTGCTCCACTGGACGACTTCTTCAGCGCATCGCCAGTTCGTTCCGTTGTAGCGCACGATCTCGCCCGAGGCACAGCTCAGCCCGCGGAGAGCATCGTCATCGCCGTCGTCGAGGCCGGGAGGCACGTCGTTGACGTTGTCCCACTGGACCTCTTCTTCGCCGCAGGTCCAGTTCGTGCCGTTGTACCGGGCGATCTCGCCCGACGCACAGCTCATCCCCCCGAGAACGTCATCGTCGCCATCGGCCAGCTCTTCAGGGAGTTGGTCCGACTCGACGCTTGCCCCCTCGGCGAGGGACTCGGCCGTCCCCGCTCGTACCGCGTAGGGCGAGGCGTTGACCGGCAGTCGAGGGGATAGCGTCTCGCCGTCGACCGTCACCTCGATCCAGACTTTGCCCCCCTTCAAGACATCCTGATCGATCGGGTTGCTGGGACTTCCGAGGATGACAGAGTAAAAGCCCGACTCGTCGGGCTCGATCGTCTTCCGTCCCTCCCACAGAACGGCTCCTCCCGTGGAATTGTCGTAGATAGCAAATTGCGCCTCTCGACTCTCCGTCACGGGGGTGCCGTCGTCGTCGAGCAGACGCCCCTGGTGCGTCAATTTCGAGGGGACCTCGGCCGCCAACGTTCCTCCCATCAACAGGGCCAAGCCCACGCCGCAGGCAATAGAGACACGCACGAACGTTTCATGCCACTCAGACCACCACATGCTGTAACCTCCAGATGAGGGATGCAATCACTCGTCGCGATCGATACCAGTCGTTTCGGACGATTCGTCGACATTGAATATGGCCACGGAATCGCATGTTCGGCATCGACACATATAATACGTCAACTTGCTTGAGATTGCATCCCCGTTTGTTTGCTTCGATGTTCTGCGCGGGCGGCTAGGGCCATGGATGAGACGAGCCCAGCGATCGGCAGGATCCCTCGTGACCTCGTTCGGCGTTCGATGGAGATGCAGTCGAGTGGCCCGTCAGCGCCATCGAGCTAGAGGTGCAGGTAACGTTTGGGGGGCTCGACCGCTGTCACATCACTTCGCTTACCTCTCGAGGAGAGTGGTTGTAGCAATATGCTGGCGAGGAGCTGGCGTTCCAGAAGGACGCCGGACGTCATTCATGGTGAGCTCCCTCTGGAGCGCCGGCCTCCCGGCTCATGTTTGCGTGGGATGAATGCTTGTGCGGATTGCCCTGAGTGGCTTTTGGCAACACTCCCGAGAGTTGCTACGGTTCGCGCGATGTCGGTCGGCGGCGGACGACGAAGTCAACGTATCGAGTCAACGGAACGTCGAACCCATGATGATACGCCTGTTATCTCGAGCGCGGTCGCACTGGAACCTCTCGGCGTGCTTCGTCCTCATCGTGTCGCTGGGGTTGTTGCTGTCGGGATGTATCGTGCGTTCCGATGCCAACGAGTCAACTTCGCCCTCAGAAGCGACCGACACGTCGGACGACATCCGGAGCGAAACCGATACCGACTCGAGCGATGCCTCCCCTCGGAGGCTCGATGATGCCGACGGTCGTCGAGATGCCGATACCGGGGCCGACGCCTCCCCCGCGCCCACCCGCTCGACCGGTGACGCCTGTCAGAGTGATGCTCAATGTGAGGGCGGACGTTGCCTCCAAACTTATCCGAAGGGATATTGCACGAATCTCGGATGCACGCGAGACGGTCAGTGTACCGGCGACCGGGCGGTGTGCGCCACGTTTCAGAACCGTTCGAATCGCTGTCTGATTGCTTGCGACGGCGACGACGATTGTCGAGAGGGCTACAGTTGTCGATCGTTCGACGACAACGGAGAGCGGGCCTGTCGACCGACTGCCCCTCCGAAACCAGCGAATTTCGAGGAGATGAAACAAGTACTCGGGGTCACCTGCGACGCCACACGAACTGGACTGACGGCTCGGGGCATCGAATACACCTTCTCATTCCAGGTCGATCCCGACAGCAATGGATTCCTGATGGTGCCGTTCGTGACCGAGGGCAAGGTTCGACCCGAACAACTCGAAACCCCCGACGAGACCATCGACATGGTGCGCGGCTATCGCCATCACAACTCGCGTCTGACTCAGTTCAACGACCGCGAGAGTCTCACGGGCGTCGGCACATACGGTCAAATCGCCTTCGACTGGCCGATCGTCGTCCCCTACGCGCCGAGTTACTCGAACCTTCTGGTGCCCGGCGGCCAATACGAGTTCAGCGTCGTCACCGTCGACGCCGAGGACCCTCCCTGCATGTATCGCCTCGACCACGCTGGGGACGGCACGACGCTCGATCTAAACGTCTACCTCGTCGGCGCCAACGGGATGGATGCCGCCGAAGCACGCCAGGACAAGGACCTCGAAGTCGCCCTCCACTGGATGCAGCACATCTATCGCCAGGCGGGCATCGAGATTCGAGACATCCGCTATCGAAACGTCTCAAAGAAGGTCGAGATGCAGTATCGGCAGATTCGGAGCAAAAACGAGGCGCGCAAGTTGATGGCTCACGGCCGACCGCCGAATGGTTCGCTCGAGGGGCACCTGACGGTCGATGTCTTTTTAGTCGACGACCTCCAGGTCGATCGCAGCCGCGAAGGCAATGTCCTGGGGATGTCGGCCGGAGTCCCCGGGAACGGTGGACTTCACGGTCATGCGCGCAGCGGACTGGTCTTCAAGGTCACCGATCTGGGCGAGTCCAACAAACACGTCGGCCACGTCATGGCCCACGAGATCGGCCACTTCCTGGGCCTCCGACATACCACCGAAGTCGTCCACAACCACCCCGATGGCGAGCGATTCGAGGAACTCCTCGGCACCACCGATCCCATCGAAGACACTCCCGTCTGTGAGGACATCAGTGACCAAATCCCGAGCAATCCCTTCGGATGCGAGGATGCCGACAACCTGATGTATCCCTTCGCGCCGCCGCCTCGGCGGAACGTCGATCCGACCTTGACCCCCAAACAGAGCCAGGCCCTCCGATTCAATCCGCTCGTACGTCAGCCCACCGCTGCCTCCGAGTCCGAATGATGCTCGAGAGGGAGGCGTCTCTCATGCCTTGCCCGTCGGGACTTCGTGGAGGAGATAGTAGGTAATGGCCGCCGTCGCGAGACCGACGGTGAGATTGGCGACGACGATACTACCGAAAATCCCGGCCAACCCGAACCAGTGTGAGCCGATCCAGGCGAGGGGCGCCGTCAAGCCCACGGTTCGATACAGCGACAGCGAAGCGGCCGGCACGGGCCGGTCGATGGCGTTGAGGGCGGCGTTGCCGACCAGAAAGATCCCCTGAGCGGCATATCCGGCGGGGACGATCACCAAAAAGAGAGCGAGGCGTTCGACCGTGTCAGCGCCCTCGACGAACACGCGAGCCCATCGGTGGGCCGCGAGTCCAAACGCCGTCCACGTGATCAGCCCCCAGCCGAAGGCGATGGCTGCGCTGAGCCCGACCGCCCGGATCGAACGGTCACGCTGACCCGCTCCCCAGTTTTGCCCCACCACCGGGCTCAGTCCCGTACTGAGGGCAAAGAAGACCAGGAGGGCGAGTGATTCGAGACGAGTTCCGGCTCCGTAGGCAGCCACGGCCGACTCGCCGAACGACGACGCCAGTCGCGTGAGAATCGCGCTCGTCACCGGCACGACGACGTTCGTGCCGGCGGCCGGCGCGCCGATTCGGAGCAGTTTGCGCCACGAATCCCAGATGCGCTCGACGATGCCCTCTCCGAAGGTGCGCATGTAGTCGCGGCGGCTCAACAATCCGAGCGTGACAACCGTCGCGATGCCGCGCGAGATGGCAGTCGCCAGTGCTGCCCCCTCGATGCCGAGCCGAGGGGCCGGTCCGAGCCCGAAGATCAGCACCGGATCCAGGCCGAAGTTGACGACGCTCGCCCCCATCATGATGAACATCGGCGTCTTGGCATCCCCTCGAGCCCGGAAGGTGGCCGAGCCCAGGACGGGCACCACGAAAAAGAGCATGCCGAACATCCAGATCGTCATGTAATCGACGATCAGCGGCATCGCCTCGTCGGTGGCCCCGAGGAGGCGAAAGATCGAACGCATGAAGGGAAAGCCCAGCGCTAGGAGCGTCACGACGAGGCTGAGCGCCAGCATCAGCGTGTGGGTGGTAACGCGCCTGGCCTCGCGCTGATCGCCTCGTCCGACCGAACGCGAGATGACCGACGACGCCGCCGTGCTCAATCCCGTGCTGACGCCTCCGACGAAGAAAATCACCGGAAACGAGAAGCTCATGGCCGCGAGGGGGAGCGTGCCGAGCTGGCCGACAAAATACGTGTCGACGATGCTCATCGACATGACCGAGACGAGTCCGACGAGCATCGGGCCCGCCATCGCGAACAATCCACGTGTGATCGAACCAGTCGTCAGATCTCGAGCGTCATCGTCGGTCACGGCAATACGGTGGGGGAGCGGGAGACTGGGCTATCAAATCACTCAAAAGACAAGACGCCCCGGGGAGCGGGAGGACGAGCTCTCGAGGCCTCGAACCTCCCGAAAAGACGAGAACGTCGATCCGGGGAGACGGCGGCTGGATACCCTCCCGTGAGGTTGCGATGATTCGAAGGGGGCCGAGCGATCGAGCAGGTATCGATGGCCTCTCACTCGTATCGAAGGGACCGGAGAGGTTCCAACGCGTCTTACAGAGACATCTCGGCAGTCGTGAGATACAGAAAAACCGGCCGCGGGACGCGATGCCCGCGGCCGGTCGGAGAGCCACTTATTCAAATGGCTATGTCAGTTGCCGGGCGTCTGGAGGTCTAGGTCGGCCGAGGTGCCGCCCTCGGTGACGGCGAAGACCTGAGCCGGCGCACCGTCGGCATCCGTCGCGACGAAGGTCGCGAACGTGCCGCCGAGGTTCTGGACATTGCTCAGAGCCCCGAGCGCGAAGTTGAACTGGTCGCCGCCGCCGGGTACGGCGATTCGGACGACGCCGTTCGAGACGACGGCCGACGTAGCCGGCACCGTGTTGACGCCAAGACCGCTGTCGTAGGCCAGCGAGGCCGGTCCCACGAGTTCGGTGCCGCTGCTGGTGTCGACGACCGAGACGTCGACCGGATCGGGCGCGCCGGTCGCCGCGTGGAAGGCGTTGAAGGCCAGCTGCGGGTTCGAGTTGCTACCCTGCGGAGCCGCCGGAGCGCCGGCGCGAGACTCACGGGCGTCGAAGGTATTGACGCCGGCGTTCGAACCCTGGCCCCGAACGATGGCGCCTTGCGTCGCGATCGAGCCGTCGCCGGTGGAGGGGACATTCAGCGTCGGGTTGAGCGTGTTGCTGTTGTCGTTCGTCGACGTAATCTCGATCGGGAGATCGCTGTCGGTGGGGACGCTGACGAAGCCGGTGCCATCGCGAAAACTCAGCCCCGAGGCGAGCGTCTCGCTGTCATTGCCACTACCGAGCGTGACGTTGACCTCGGAGAAGGCATCAGCCGCGGTCGCGTGGACAAGCTGAACGCGAGCCGCACCGGGGAGGGGAACGCCGTCGGTAAAGCTCGAGACCGGGAAGTCGCCGCCGGCGACCGTCTGGCCGCTGACCGGGAAGACGAGAAATTCGAGCGACGCGCCGTCGCTGCCGTCGGTCTGATCATCGCCACCCGGCGTCAGGAAGCCGCTGGCGACAACTGCGTAGACGCCCGTGGCGTTGCTGAAGTCGCCGCCGGCGTCGAAGCTGGAGTTGAAGCTGGAGGGCGTCTGGAGATTGGTGACAAAATTACCATCGGCGGCGGTGCCCACGTCGAGAACGGTCTGGCCCTCGAGCGGAGCATAACCATCGCTGGCGGAGCCGAACGACAGTCCGTCGACGAGATTGCTGTCGCCGAGCTGACGTCCCGGGGCGAGCGAGACGGCCGGCGCGTCGGTGGCGCCGTGCACGGCGAAGACCTGGGCGGCCTCGCCTTCGGCCTGCGAGCTGGTGTTGACGTCGGCCTTGGTGGCCAGCGTGAGGCCGTTGTCGCCCTCGAAGTTGTCGGGGTTGACCACACCGTTGACGACGGCGACCGTCGCCGTGTCGGCCGAGAAGCTCTGGTCGGCCCACTCGTCGACGAGCTCGCCGTCGGCGAGGCCATCGTCGTCATCATTGGAGTTGCCGCTGGCGAGCGCGATGTTGAAGTCTTGGCCGGCTGGCACTTCCAGTCGAGGGGTCGCCTGACGGAAGTTCAGGTCGTCGACAACCAGTGTGGCGTCGGCGTCGGCGCTGGCGCGCGTCCAGACGTCGACCGTCGAAGCCGCCGGATCGGCGGAGTTGTGGATGAGCTGGAGCGTCGCGGTGGCGTCGGTCCCGCCGTCCATCATGTCACCGCCGTCGGGATCGGTCTCTCCGCCATCGGGCTCCATGTCACCACCGTCGGGCTCCATGTCACCACCGTCGGGCTCCATGTCACCACCGTCGGGCTCCGCCTCGCCGGTATCCATCATATCGCCGCCATCCATGCCGGCGTCGTCTTCAGCGGGCGGGGTGGTGTTGTCACCGCCCCCACCGTTGTCGTCGTCTCCACAGGCGAGCGGGCCGCCGGCGGCGAGTCCGACCGTCAAGCCGAGTCCCAGCAGGACGTGTTTCAGTGTACGTGTCGTTCGATTCATCATGTAACCTCGTACGTTGAGTGTAGTTGATCGACTTTTGCGCTTCATTGGGTCTGCGATTCCCCGGATTCATTTATCGACATTCGAATACGACCGGGTGGATGAGACGTAACTCTCATCAATCGCGTGGTGAGCTCGGGGGATGTTTCCCGAAAACTCGTGTATTGAGCCACTATAAGAAAACCCCAATCGCGATGAAAATGAGGGGTATCAAGGCCCGAGCGATCGTGTCGAGCCAGTTTACTTGGGGACTCGAATGTGGCCAACAGCGGCCAATATATTGCTTCGTAAACTTAAAACACGAACTCTCGTCTTTCAAGGGGTAGTGAACTAAACGAGGGCGAGGGAGGATTCAAGATCCACTCGGATACCGTGGGATACGCCATGGCATGACGCTTGCGGTCGACAGACTCGATACTCGGCCAGCGGGGCCACCGGCGCTCCCAACAAACGGATCGTCGAGAGTCCAAAGACCTGAGTCACAATCGAAGATTCAGACGGAGAGGATCGGCGACTCAGCCCGGTGTGGTCGACTCGATCTGCGACCAGATGGTGACATATCCTATCGGGG
>JAQCND010000454.1 GCA_028274765.1 Bradymonadaceae bacterium | reverse complement strand
GACCACAAACGTCGTGCCATGGTGTATCCCACGGTATCCGAGCGGACCCTCGTGCGGGATGGCTCTCCCTGGACTCCCATCGACTTGACATCGGACCGCCATGAGATGATAACTGAGCGAATACTAACCGGTCGGCTCCGGCCGAATATTGATAAGTTGTCCGCACGAGGATTACGTACCATGCAGAAGTGGAACGACTTGGCAGATCGCGTACTGAACGGCGACTCCATCTCGCGTTCGGAGGCCATGGAGGTCGTCGAAGCTGACGACGATCAACTCCTCCCCATCATGCACGCCGCATTTCGCGTCCGCTCTCATCACCACGGGCGCAGGATGCGCATCCACGTCCTCCAGAACGCCAAGAGCGGCGTCTGTCCCGAGGACTGCTCGTTTTGCAGCCAGTCCATGGAGTACGAAGCCGAGGTCAACCAGTACGGGATGCAGCAGGTCGAGGAACTGGTCGACAATGCCAAAGAAGCTTATGACAAAGGTGCCGTCACCTACTGCATCGTGACGGCCACCCGCGGTCCGGTGCCCGACGAGATCGATATCATCTGCGAGGCGACCGAGCGCATCAAAGACGAATACCCGATGGATATCTGCGCCTCGCTCGGCCTTCTCGAAGAGGGGCAGGCCGAACAACTCGCCGAGGCGGGTGTCGACCGCTACAACCACAACCTCGAGACCTCCAGCGACTACTTCGAAGAGATCGTCTCGACCCACGACTGGCAGGATCGCGTCGATACCGTCAAACGGGCCAAAAACGCCGGTATGGAGGCCTGCTGCGGCGGCATCGTCGGCATGAACGAGGAGAAAGACGACTGGGTCAAACTCGCCTTTGCTCTCCGCGACATCGGCGTCGAGTCGGTCCCGATCAACTTCCTCAACCCCCGTCCCGGCACCCCGATGGACGAGGTCGACAAGCTCAACCCCCGCGAGTGCCTCAAGGCGCTGGCGATGTTCCGCCTGGTCCACCCGGAGGCCGACGTCCGCGTCGCCGGAGGCCGCGAGGTCGTCCTCGGCCACATGCAGCCGCTCTCGTTCTACGCCGCCAACTCCTTCTTTACCGAAGGCTACCTGACGACGGGCGGCCAGGGCGACTCCAAGGACTACACGATGATCGAACAGGCGGGATTCGAACCCGTCATCGTCGAAGAGGGGCCCGATCGCGACCTCGAGGGCGTCGATCCCGCCGCAACCGACGAAGACGTGACGCAGACCACCTGCGCCGCCGAATGAGATGATGTCTTCCAACCGGGGGGTCGTTCGATCGTGGAGCTCGATCGCCAATCGCCTCTCTCGCACGACAACGGTGACATGAGCGAGCTCGAAGCCTCCAAAGCACAGCTCGAACAATGGGATGATGCCTACGTCTGGCATCCCTTCACGCCTCACTCGGTCTACCGGGAGGAAGAGCCGTTAACGATCGTCGAGGGAGAAGGCCACTACCTCGTCGACGCCGACGGCGAGCGCTACCTCGACGGGGCCTCCTCGATCTGGTGCAATCCCTTCGGGCACTGCCGCGAGGAGATCGATGAGCGCATCCGCGACCAGCTCGACTCGATCGCCCACTCGACCCTTCTGGGCAACGCCAACGATCAGTCGATCCTGCTCGCCAAGCGACTCGTCGAGCTGGCTCCCGACTCGATTGGCAAGGTCTTCTACTCGGACGACGGTTCCACGGCCATGGAGATCGCCCTCAAGATGGCGATCCAGTACTGGCAGCAGGCCGACGACGGGGCGGAGGACCATCGCACGAAGTTCCTGTCGTTCTCGAACCAGTACAACGGCGATACGGTCGGCGCGACTTCGACGGGGGGCATCGACCTCTTCCATGCCCGATTCGAACCCCTGCTGTTCGAGGTCGTGCGCGCCCCCTCGCCTTACATTTTCGATCGTCCGCTCGATCAGAGCCGCGAGGAGGCCGTCGAGCAGTTCGTCTCGGAGTTCGATCGCATCATCGACACCCACGGCGACGAGCTCGCCGCCGTCGTCATGGAACCGTGCATGCAGGGTGCCGGCGGGATGATCACCTTCCCCGATGGATTCCTTCGGCACGCCCGCGAGAAAACCCGTGAACACGGCACACTCCTCATCCTCGACGAGGTCGCCATGGGGATGGGGCGAACCGGCACGATGTTCGCCTGCGAACAGGAGGACGTCCAGCCGGACATCATGTCGATCGCCAAGATGCTGACCGGCGGCTACGTCCCGCTGGCGGCCACCTTGACGAGCGACGAGATTTACGAGGCGTTCCTGGGCCCGCCCGAGGAGGGCAAAACCTTCTTTCACGGCCACACCTACACCGGCAACGCGCTCGGCTGTGCCGCCGCCCGCGCCACGCTCGACATCTTCGACGACGAGAACGTCCTCGACTATCTCCCCGACAAGATCGACTACTTCGAGGAGGCGCTCGAGCCGCTAAACGACCTGGAATGGGTCGGTGACATCCGCCAGTGCGGCATGGCCGTCGGCGTGGAGATGGTCTCGGACCCGGAAACCCGCGAGGGCTTCGAGGCGGTCGACCGCGTCAGCCAGAAGGTCTGCCGGAAGGCCCGCGAGAAGGGCGTCTTTTTGCGGCCGCTCGGCGACGTCATCGTGCTCATGCCGCCGCTGTCGATCGAGCGCGACGAAATCGATCAGCTCGTCGACGCCGTCGAACACGGCATCAAGACGGTCGTGCCCGAATTCGTCTGAGGAAACCGACTCATGACCTCCGTATTTCGTCCCGACATCATCGTCGTCACCGGCACCGACACCGAGATCGGCAAAACCGTCGTCGCCTCGGGCCTGGCCGCCAACCTCGCCGACCGTGGCCTCGACGTCCGGGCCATCAAACCGGTCGAATCGGGGATCGACGAACTCGAGGTCCCCGAACGCGACGGCGTCCGGCTCGCCGAAGCCGCCGGCCAATCCGACCCCGAGCGCGCCCTCGTCGAATTGACCCGGCCGCTGGCTCCCCCCGAAGCAGCCGATATCGACGACGTCGAACTCGACATGACGTCGTGGTGCGAGACCATCCGCGAATACGCCGACGAGGCCGATGTCACCATCGTCGAGGGCGCCGGAGGCGTTCTGTCACCGCTGACCTGGGACGGGACGGCCCGCGAGATGGCCCGACATCTCGGGGCCCGAACCGTGCTCGTAGCGCCCGACGAGCTCGGCGTCCTCAATCACACGCTGATGGCCCTCGAGGTGCTCGAGACGGCCGAACTCCCGGTCTGCGGCGTCGTCTTCAGCCGGCGCGACCCCGAATTCGACGACTCCACCGAGCGCAATCCCGAGACACTCCGACAATTCGCGGACATCGAACGTATCGACGTCGTGCCCCCGGTCGCCGACGACCGAGCAGCCGCCGAGGCCCTCGACGCCTCCGCCGACTGGATCACCAGAGACCTCTCGACTCCCACCTTCGAGTACTCATGACTCTCGAATCCGACGTCTGGTCGAGCTGGGTCGACGATTCGCTGGATGCCCTGCGCTCGAGCGACCTGCTTCGCGATCTCGAGGCCCTCGAGCCCCGATCCGCCGTACACGTCGGCGCCCGGCGGGCCGATGGAGCGGATCTGGATCTGACCCTCTATTCGACCAACGACTATCTCGGGCTCTCCCACCATCCCCGTCTGCGTGAGGCTGTCGCCGGGGCCGCCGACTCGATGGGGATGGGGCCGCGCGGCTCGCCGTTGATCTGTGGATATACAACCCACCACGAGGCACTCGAAGAAGAGCTGGCCGAGCTCGAGGAGACCGAAGCAACCCTTCTGTTTCCGACCGGATTCGCCGCCAATCTGGCGGTCATGTCCTCGTTGTCCTCGCCGGAGGCGGCGATTTTCTCGGACGAACTCAACCACGCCTCGATCATCGATGGCTGTCGGCTCGCCAAACGAGGCGGGGCCACCCTCAAAGTCTACGACCATGCCGACCCCGACGATCTTCAACATCAGCTCGAGACTTGTGACGCCAAACGCAAGGTCATTGTCACCGACAGCGTCTTCAGCATGGAGGGCGACCTGGCCCCGCTGCCGGAGCTCGTCGAGCTCAAACGTCGCCACGATGCCCTGCTGATCGTCGACGAGGCCCACGGCACGCTGGTCTTCGGCGAACGGGGCGCCGGGGCCGCTGAACATCTGGGGGTGAACGAGGCCATCGACGTCAACATCGGCACCCTGAGCAAGGCCTTCGGCTCGCTCGGGGGGTTTGCCTCGACGAGCGACGACCTCAAACACTGGATTCTCAACAAGGGGCGCTCCTACGTCTACTCGACGGCGCCGCCGCTTCCGGTCATCGAGGCCTCGCGTGCTTCGCTGAAGATCGGCCGAGACGAACCCGAGATCCAGGAGACGCTCTGGCGACACGTCGAACGACTCGGCGACGCGCTCGACCGTGACCCGGACAGTCCCATCGTCCCCGTGATCTTCGGCGACGAGGAGAGTGCCCTGGCCGCCAGCCGCGAGCTCCTCGAGCGCGGCATCCACGCAACCGCTATTCGCCCCCCGACTGTCCCCGAGGGCACCTCTCGCATTCGCTTTGCCCTCTCGGCGGCTCACACGGACGACGATATTGACTATCTGATCGAGGCGTTGGACGACCTGCTCTGACCTCACCTCGGTCGGAGTGGTGATTCATCGGTAGAAGGGCCTCCGTCACAGTCCAGGTTGGACTCGGGCTTGGATTCGGTTTAAACGCCATTTCATACCATTGAGCTCAACATATGCATCACATCGCTCTTGCCTCCGCCTTTATATTGGCTTGCCCATGCCGTTCGGGGCTCCGATAGAGGGGCATCCATCCCTTTGATCTCCGGGCTCACGCCCGGAGCTTTAGGTTGTCGCCGCCTTCGGCGGCTCTCCAGGCGCCTATCAATGCAGGTCGACGAAACAACGTTTAAAGCCTCGGACATGATCCGGAGCACCCACGTCGAGCCTGCCTGGTTCGAGAGGCGAGGCTTGTTGCAACGGGCTCTTAAACTAGACTTTCGCCATGTTACGCAGCCTTCCGCTCCGACGTGTCGTCAGACGGGGCATGAGTTGTCCGATACCCCTCTTCAGTCGGGGTCTGCCATAACCCCTCACCCTCCA
>JAQCND010000045.1 GCA_028274765.1 Bradymonadaceae bacterium | reverse complement strand
AGATCTCGTCCCGGAGACGTCTCGACATTCGGACTCGCGGAGAGAGGAGCGAGGAAGTTCGGCTGGCTCTTGAAACTTGATGTCAGTTATGAGATGAATGCAATCGATTCTCGACGCCACTCTGATGTCCTCAATGCAGATGAGGACGTAGACAGGCTGGAGTGACTCGACGGTCGAACCTCCCGGGTACCCCCCCTGTACTCGGCGTCGATTCTTCGGCTGGCCGAGACGTCTCCGACCGACTTCAGGTTCGACACGACCTGTCGGAACGTGGCGAGTTGTCTCTCATTGAGGATTAGCACCATGACAATCATTCAATCCGAAATCGAACATCGGACCAACCACAACGCCGGTGAACCATCGATCGAGACACCGGATTGGCGCTATTCGTCGCCGGAGGAGCGTCCGGACTACTCGCACTTGGACGAGCTCGAAAACCGCAGCATCTTCATCCTGCGGGAGGCCTTCAATCAGTTCGAGAACCTCGGCATGCTCTGGAGTATGGGAAAGGACTCGAGCGTACTGCTGTGGCTGGCTCGCAAGGCGTTCTTTGGCCACGTGCCCTTTCCGATCCTGCACGTGGACACGAGCTACATGATCCCGCAGATGATCGAATTTCGGGACTACTATGCCGACAAGTGGAATCTCGATCTGAAGGTCGGCCAGTCGACCGAGCAGGTCGAACGTCGCGAGACGTATCCCGACGGGGACCTCTCTCGAGTCGAGTGCTGTACCGCCCTTAAAAAAGATCCCCTCGAAGATCTCGTCGAAACGTACGACTTCAACGGGATTTTCGCCGGCATCCGTCGCGACGAAGAGGGGACACGAGCCAAAGAACGGTATTTCTCGCCGCGAGACGACAACTTCGAGTGGGACTACCGCGATCAGCCCCCCGAGTTCTGGGATCAGTACAAGACGGACTTCGAACCCGGCACGCACCTCCGCATCCATCCCCTCCTGCACTGGACGGAGGTCAATATCTGGGAATACATCGATCGCGAACGCATTCCGACCATCAACCTCTACTTCTCCGACGACGAGGGCCAGCGCTACCGAAGTCTCGGCTGTGCCCCCTGCACGACTCCAGTTGACTCCGAGGCCGAGACGGTGCCGGAGATCATCGAAGAGCTCAAGGCGACTCAGGTCGCCGAGCGCAGTACCCGAGCTCAAGATCAGGAGTCGGAGTCGGCATTCGAAGAACTTCGAGCCAGCGGATACATGTAATTCCTCGCCGGTCTCGGATCAGACTTCATCCATCAGGGGGACATGTCCCGCGCTCGGCCCGGTCGGAGGGAGTCGACTTCCCCTCTCGGCCGGGTCGTGTGGCGCGAGATGAATAACAGAGACATATTCGAGCTCGTTCTTCGATCCATCGGCATCTGTGGTGACATATGAGTACGGAAAATCCATTGAAGACGGTCATGGTCGGCCACGTCGACCATGGAAAATCGACGCTCGTCGGGCGACTTCTCTACGAGACGGACTCGCTCGAGGAGGGCCAATACGAGAAGGTCAAGTCCACGTGTGAAAAGCGAGGCGTCCCCTTCGAATGGGCGTTTCTTCTGGATGCACTTCAGGCCGAGCGTAACCAGAATGTCACGATCGACACGGCGCAGATCTGGTTCGAGTCGGACCTCCGACCCTATTGCATCATCGACGCACCGGGGCACAAGGAGTTCCTCAAAAATATGGTGACCGGAGCGGCCAGCGCCGAAGCCGCGCTGTTGCTGATTGCGGCCGACGAGGGAGTCCAAGAGCAAAGCCGTCGACACGGCTACATGCTGAGCATGCTCGGCATCGACCAGGTGTCGGTGGTCATCAACAAAATGGACATCCCGGATTACTCCGAGGAACGGTTCGAGGAGATCGTCGAGGAATACAGTGAATTTCTCGATGGCATCGGCATCGAACCCCGCAACTTCATTCCCACGTCGGCTCGAGAGGGAGACAACATGGTCGAGTCCCCGACCGAGAACATGCCGTGGTGGGACGGGCCGACGGTACTCGAGGAGCTCGATCGCTTCGAGCGTCCCGAGCAGGTCAAAGAGCGAAGCCTTCGCTTTCCCATCCAAGACATCTACCGGTTCGACAATCGCCGCATCCTCGCCGGTCGTATCGAGTCCGGTACGCTCGAAGAGGGCCAAGAGCTGGTTTTCACCCCCCATCAGAAGAAAGCCAAAGTCGAGACGGTCGAAGAGTGGAGTGCCCCGACGCCCGAATCGGTCGAGGCCGGCAAGTCGACGGGCATCACGCTGTCGCGCGAGATTTTCGTCGAACGAGGGCATGTCGCGTCGACGCCTGAAGACACGCCCACCCAGTCGACGCGCTTTCACGCCAATCTCTTCTGGCTCGGTACCGATCCGCTGAAGCTCGGTGAGCCCTACAAGCTCAAGCTCAGCACGATCAACGAGGAGTGTACGGTCACCGACCTCAATCGCATCATGGATGGGGCCAATCTCGAACCCCTCGATACGGACCGCGATCGCATCGAGCGATACGACGTCGCCGACGTCGTCATCGAGACGCGTCGTCCGGTGGCGCTCGATCGGCAGAGCGAGCATCCGACGATGGGTCGATTCGTCATCGTCGATGGCTATGACGTCGCGGGCGGTGGCATCATCACCGAGATTGAAGATGTCGAACAACAAGAGGACGACTCGCCTCGACGCGTCGAACCGGGCGAACGAGCCTCGCGTCGCGGCCATCGAGGCGCCCTGCTGGAGGTGCGCAGTCCGGACAGCGTGCGGTTTGCCGTCGAGCTCGAGCGCCGCTTTTTCAAGCGCGGTCTCGATGCTTTCTTCGTCGACGACGCGCCGTCGGGCACCGATCGAAGCCAATTCGGAGCGTATCTGACCAAGCTCGGCGTCGTCGCCATCGTCGCCCGGGACACCAAAGACGAGCGATCGCTGGAGCTCGAGGTCGCCGGGGGTGATACCGTCTCGCTCGACCCCGACGTCCTCGACCAGCCGGCTCTGGCCGTCGAGAAGCTGCTCCCCCAGATTCGAACGGGACGAGTCGAAGCTCGCATGCCAGCCGAAGCCGAGTGAGGGGAAACGACCATGAGTCACGACGACAACATCTACTGGCAGCAGGGACGTCTCGATCGCCAGCAGCGCGAGCAGTTGGCCGGACACCAGGGTGTCTGTGTCTGGTTGACAGGGCTATCGGGGTCCGGCAAGACCTCGATCGGCCGCGAACTCGAGGGGCAGCTCCACCAGCGAGAGATTCGCACGTTCATGCTGGATGGCGACAACGTACGCCACGGGCTCTGTCGCGACCTCGGATTTTCGCCCGAGGATCGAGACGAGAACATTCGACGGGTCGGCGAGGTCGCCGAACTCTTTGTCGAGGCGGCGAACGTCGTGGTTGCGTCGTTTATCTCGCCTTACCGCGCTCAGCGCGAGGCGATTCGCGAGTCGATGGACGAGGGACGCTTCGTCGAGATCCACGTGCAATGTCCTCTGGAGGTCTGCGAGGAGCGCGACCCCAAGGGGCTTTACGAGCAGGCCCGGAACGGGGAGATCGAGAACTTCACCGGGATCGATGCGCCTTACGAAGCTCCTGACAACCCGGAGCTCCGCATCGACACCTCCGAAGACGACGATGCGACCGTCAGTGCCGATCGCATCGTCACGTATCTCGAAGACGGAGCCTATCTGACGCTCTGAGCGTCGTGCTCCAGAATCACGCCTCTCGCCCCGCCGAGCTCGAATCGCGAGTTCGGCGGGGTTTCATATGTCGAGAGGCCGAGCGTCTCGGCGACTCGAGCACTCTACCCGGAGAGACAACGGGTTCTATTACCATACGGGGAGGAGACCAAAGT
>JAQCND010000440.1 GCA_028274765.1 Bradymonadaceae bacterium | reverse complement strand
CCCGCCGTCAGCGACACCATCTCCGTGACCGTTTCCCCGACCGACAACTGATCGACGAGACGTGAGCCTGTCGGCTCGCGTTGCTCGAGCTCAGTCTTACAGGGACTGAGCCCCACTCGTTGTTCTCAACCCCCGGTGCCTCTCCATGGCGTCGGGGGCTTTGATTTGGGAGAAGCAGACGGGACGTCTCGTTTTGAATCACGGAAGGATCGTGATAGGCGACGGGACGTCCTAGGAGGTGAACGACTCCAACCTGTCAGTGTCATGACTCACGACGACTCGACCGACCCATCCCTCGATCTCACCATCGACGAGCGCCCCGTCGCCTCGTACGACGGCGGGGTTCCCGGGCACATCGCCATCATCATGGATGGCAACGGTCGCTGGGCCTCTCGGCAAGACATGCCCCGCATTCGAGGCCATCGGGCCGGCGCCTCCTCGGTTCGTGCCGTCGTCGAGGCGTGTCGCTACCTCCAGATGGACGTACTGACGCTGTACGCCTTCTCGACGGAGAACTGGAGCCGTCCCGACGACGAAGTGACGGGACTGATGACGCTGTTCGACGTCTACATCGAACGAGAGCGAGAACGTCTGATCGGCAACGACATTCGCCTCCAGGTGATTGGCGATCGCGAGGGACTGCCGGCCACGCTCCGGGACGCGATCGAGGAGCTCGAGGCCGCCAGCGTCGAGGACGCCGAGATGACTCTGCAGGTTGCCATCAACTACGGGGGGCGAGAAGAGCTCGTGCGCGCCACTCGGTCCATCGGCGAGGCCGTCGACGCAGGGGAGCTCGATCCGGACGCGATCGACGAATCGACTCTCGAGGAGCATCTCTACACGGCGGGGCGGCCCGACCCCGACCTCGTCGTGCGCACGAGTGGCGAAATGCGGATCAGCAATTTTCTGCTGTGGCAGATGGCCTACAGCGAACTCTTCGTGACCGAAACGCTCTGGCCCGACTTTAACGAATACGAGCTGGTCGACGCCCTTCGCGAGTTCGACGATCGGGAACGGCGCTTTGGTCAAACGGATCAGCAGCTCGACTCTTGACGATCGCGCCTTTCATTTGAAGACGTATCCTTCGCGATGCGGGGCGTCGTTCAAGCACCTCGCGGAGACGCCAACTCGACCCTCATTCCGACTCATACCATGTCCGACTCCATCCAGAACATCATCGAGGCCGGGCGCGACGACGCCGACGAGGAACAGACTCTGCCGGTCGCGACGACCATCGCGGGAAGCGACAGCGGCGCCGGCGCCGGGCTCCAGGCCGATCTCAAGACCTTTGCGGCCTGTGGCATCCACGGCACCAGCGTCCTGACGGTCGCGACCGCCCAGAACACCGTCGACGTCTCGGCGATGCAGGTCATGCCCGACGACTTCGTCCGGAGCCAGTTTCACGCTGTCGTCGAGGACTTCGAGCCGCAGGCCGTCAAGACGGGCGCCCTCGGCAGTGCGTCGACAATTCGAACCGTGGCGGAACTCCTCGAGGAGTCGTCGATCCCTCACCGTGTCGTCGATCCAGTCATGATCTCCAAGCACGGCGACCCCCTTTTGCCCGAGCAAGCCCGAGAGGTCCTGGAGAACTACCTGCTGCCGATCGGCGAGCTGGCGACGCCCAACCGACACGAAGTCGAAGCCCTGACCGGGGAGCGCATCACCGATCTGTCGTCGATGAAGGAGGCCGCCAAACGCGTCTACGACATCGGCGTCGAACATGTCCTCATCAAGGGCAGCCACCTCGATGGCGTCGTCAAGGACATCCTCTACGACGGCACGGGCTTTATCGAGTACGGGGCCGACAAGATCGAGACGAATCGCCTCCACGGATCCGGTTGTGTCTTCTCGTCGGCGATTACGGCGCGCCTGTCGAGTGGCGACGATCTCCCCGAAGCAGTTGGGTTTGCTCGCGATTTTATTACTCAATCGATTGAAGAAGCGCCGAAACTCGGCCACGGCGTCAGTCCGGTCAATCCCATGCACGGATTCTGGGAATGAAGCTCTCGCTCGCCGAGGTTGCCGATAGCTGCGGCGGTACACTCGACTGGGGGACGCCCGAGACCGTCGTCCGCGATGTCGCCACGGATACCCGCAAACCCATTCCAGAGGGCTCGCTGTTCGTGGCGCTCCGTGGCGACAACTTCGACGGCCACGACTTTGTCCGCGAGGCCTTCGAAGCTGGGGCACGTGCGGCTATCGTCGACCGCGGCGACTGGGAACACGTCTCCGGTCGCGGAATCGTTCGCGTCGACGATACGCTCGACGGCCTTCAGCGACTCGCCGCCGCCTGGCGTGCGCGCTTCGACCTCCCCGTCGTCGGGGTGACGGGCTCGAACGGCAAGACGATCGTCAAGGAGATGTTGAGCGGCATCGTCGCTCGCGAGACGACCGTCTACCGGAGTCCCGCCAGCTACAACTCTCAGGTCGGCGTCCCGCTCTCGTTGCTGGGACTCGACGACGACCACGACCTCGCCATCATCGAGGCCGGCATCAGCCGCGTCGGCGAGATGGAACGGCTCCAACGCGTGATTCAGCCCGACATCGGCGTCATCACCAACATCGGGCTCGCCCACGCCGCCGGACTCGGCACGCTCGAGACGACCGCCCGCGAGAAGCTCGAACTCTTCGCCGATTTCGAGGACGAGCCGCTGATCTATCCCGTCGAGAGCGAGGCGTTGCAGTCACACGAAATGCCGGGGCGTCCGATCGGCTTTCGCGGGACGTTCGAGACTACGTCCGACCGGCGAGAAGCCGCCTACGCCCTGCGCAATCGAAAGCCGCGCCCCGATGGCTTCGACTTTTCGGTTCGAACGCCCGAGGGCGAGACGCGCGAGCTCTCCCTCCACGTCCCGGGGGAGCACAACGTCCAGAACGCCATCTGTGCCCTGACGGTGGCTCGCGAGATCGATGCCTCGTGGCCGTCGATTCGGGCCGGACTGGCCTCGTTTGAACTCGGGCCGATGCGCCTCGAGATGCACACCACGCCCTCGGAGGTGACCCTCCTCAACGACGCCTACAGCTCCGATCCGGTCAGTGCCCGTGCCGCTCTGAGTGCCCTCCAGCAATACGCCGCGGGGCGCCGCCGCATCGCCATCCTCGGCGACATGCTGGATCTGGGCGAGCACGCCGAGGACGCCCACCGGGCACTCGGCGCCGTCTGTGCGGATCTCGAACTCGACGAGCTGATCTGTTTTGGCACGCGGGCGACCTGGATCGGCGAGGCGGCGCGCCAGCACGGGATGGAGGCGTCGTCGGTCGAGCATTTCGAGGAGATGGATCGACTCGTCGCCTGGCTCGACGCCGAACTCCAATCCGACGACGTCGTCCTCTTCAAGGCGAGCCGCCGGTTGAAACTCGACCGCGCCGCCGAACAACTGCTCGAGAGCGTCGCGCCGACTCGACTGCACGTCAATCTCGACCACATTCGCACGAACTACCACGCTCTCGGCCGCCACGTCGGTGACGACACCGGTTTCATGGCGGTCGTCAAGAGTTTCGGATACGGCAATGACTCGACCCGAGTCGCCCAGACGCTCGTCCGCGAGGGGGTTGAGGCCCTGGCGGTCGCCTATCCGGACGAGGCCATCCCCCTCCGGGAGCGGGGACTCGAGCTCCCCATCCTGGTCACCAACGTCCTCCCCGAGGAGGCCGACAAGATCGCCGAATACGACCTGACCGCCCAGCTCTACACGCGGCGATTGGGCCGAGCCCTCGACGAGGAGGCTCGACGGCGCGGAACGACGGTCGACGCTCATCTCAAGGTCGAGACGGGGATGAATCGGGTCGGGCTCCCGCCCGGCGAGGCCGTCGAGTTCGCACGCTGGGTCGAGGAGCTCGAGGGCGTCGACTACCGAGGATCGATGACCCACTTCGCCGTCGCCGACGTCCCCTCGGAGACCGATTACACGCGCGATCAGCTCGAGACGTTTCGAGACGTGCTCGAGCGGCTCGAGGCCGCGAACCTCGCGCCAGAGATCGTCCACGCCGCCAATACGGCGGCCGCCTGGCGCTTCCCGGAGACGCACTTCGACATGGTGCGCGTCGGACTGGGACTCTACGGACTCGCCCCGAGCGATGCGGTCTACGAGACCGGCGACATGGCGCACGCCCTCCGCCTGACGACCCGGATCGTCCACATGAAGACGGTCGAGCCGGGCGAGACGGTGGGATACGGTCGCACGTGGCGGGCCGAGCAGCCGACTCGCATCGCGACCATCGCTGTCGGCTACAACGACGGCCTGCCGCGCTTCATGTCCAACGGGGGCGAAGTCCTGATCGGAGGTCGACGATGCCCGATTGTCGGGAGCGTCTGTATGGACGTCTCGATGGTCGACATCACGGACGTGCCGGACGTCGACATCGGCGACGAGGTCGTGATCTTCGGACGCCAGGGCGACGAGCGCGTGACCGTCGACGAGATCGCCGAACGAGGCGACACCATCAACTACGAAATTCTCTGCAACATCTCGCCTCGCGTCCGACGGATTTTTACGCGCGAGAGTCGGTGAGACTCGCACCTTCTGCTGAACGGACGATACGGAGGGTAGCTGCCGGATCGGGGGGATGCTTCATGTGAAACATCGGCTCCCCTCTGGCATGGGCGGCCTCGGAGGTCGAAAGGCGGGCTTCGTCCGGCGTGTTGGATGTCTCTGGCCCAATATCCGAACTCGGGCCATCGAGCTCCGTGATACGAGCCTCCGAGATCGGCCCTCCATCCTCGACGAGAGACGAGCGAGAGCAGTCGATATCGTCTCGTCCCCAGGGTCACCTGATGTCGTTGATGATCCTCCAGCATCGGTTGCCCCGGATAACTCACGAGACGTCTGGCTGCGATACCACACGCACTCGGTCGCTTGCGCGACCATCGCGAACGGTTTGCGGTGCCTCGCGACGTAGTCTCATGAGACATTCGGGTTGAATATCGACTTCTAGCCCGAGGGTCTTTCGTGACCACCTCCTCATCCCAGTCGTCCGAGCCCCGTACCTCGATGGCTCCCGATCCCAATCCCCGTCATGCGACACGCCGGATGGCGGTCGTCGGGACCGTGATCGTCGCGCTCGCGACCTTCGTTCTTTTGATCATGTGGTCCTACGATCCCGCCTTCTTTCGAGAGGCGGCTGGAGGCGTGTTGCCGGCGGTAGCCATCGCGTGTTCACTTCTGTCGCTGGGATGCGCAGCCGCCTGGAAGCGATACCGCGACAGCGATTCCCCCGACCTCGAGGTCGAGCGCCAACACGACACGATTCACATCGACCGAGACGACATGCCCGAACTCGAGCTCGGGCGGAGTGCCGTCACCATCGTCTTCGAGACCGTTCAGCAGGAAACATCGGGCGAGCGGCGCGAGCGGGAGGGATATGGCATCTGGTGGATGGCGAACGATGCCGATTCCATCGAAAACGAGGATTTGCCCGGCAGTTATCCCGATCGATTCGAGCGCGACAATTCCCTCGATGCTCCCGACGGCGTGACCGTCGTCCTTCCCTTTTCAAGCGATCGATACGCCGCACGCGAATTCGCCGAAGCGCTCTGCAAAGTCGGCGGGGCCGATCTCGTCTGGACGGGGCTCGATTCCCAGGAGGCGCGGTGGTTCGAGCGACGTGCTCTCGACTTCCTCGACGAGCCCATTGCCCGGCGCCTCGAACGCCTCGGCTACCCCGATCTCCCCGAACGCGGTGAGCTCAATCTCGAAGTGCCGTCCGACGACGACTCGACGCTCATTTGGCGTCCGGACATGTCCCGAAGTCAACTGTCGCGACGGGGATGTGTGAGCACTTTCCTCCTCATGATCGCCATGCCGGTCTTTTTCATGGTGGGACTCGTGCTCGACGTGCGGTACCTCGCCCTGTATGCGGCCGGGGTTTTCGTAGCGGTGCTCGTGGGACTCGCCCTGTGGCGGGCGCTCTCGACCTATCGCGTCAATATATCCCCCGATCGACTGCATATCGACAATGATTTTCGGGGGCTCGTCCCGGTCTCGCGCGACATCTCGCTCGAGCAGGTCGAGACGATCGATCTCGACGAACAGAGCGACGACTTCGTCCAGCTCGTCCTGGTCGGCGACGACCTCGTTCAGCCGATCGGGTACTGGACCGCACGCGACCGCGCCGAACGCCTCCGGGCCATTTTTTATCACGCCATCGCGGGGTCGGATGAACTCCGAAGGAAAGCAGGAGAGTGGGTTCCCACTCCCGAAAAAGAGAAGGGGGAAGAGGACGAGCCCACCGATGAGGCCACGTGAGCCGAGGCCACAGACAAGATAATGAACGCCATTTCATCCGATTGAGACAAACATATGAATCACATCGACCTTGCTCTCGTCCCTTCGGGAGTCGAACCAAGGTGCATCGGTCGCTCTGATCTCCGGGCTCACGCCCGGAGATTAATACTGTCGCCGCCTTCGGCGGCTCTCCAGGAGACCATCGATGCAGGTCGATGAAATGGTATTTATCGTGCGACCGAGCGATCGCGATGGACAGCGAGGCAAGAACGGTCGTGATTCGACCTTGCGTACCAGTTTTTTTGCTCGATCACTATCTCAGAACCGAGGTCTCTCGTTCGGAAGCAGGGCGCCGGCGGTCGTTCCAGGCTTCGGTCGCCTCGAGGCCGATGTCGTCGAGTTGAGGGAGGATGACGTCCTCGACCGTGTCATAGAGGATCTCGCGCGACCGTTCCGACTCCGAGAACCCGAGTTGGGCCGCTTCGGCGCGGACGTCGTCGGGGGCATCGCCGAGGGGCATGGCCTCGAGCATTTGACGCTCGAACGATCCGAAGGCGGCAGGAAGATACGCCTGGAGTGGCTCGCGAACGGCGCCGTCGGTCGCCTCCCAGCATTCCGACAGAAAGACCCATCCGAGGCGGGCATGGAGCGATTCGTCGCCGGCGAGCTGTTGGAGGACGCGATCGATGAACGGCTCGTCGACCAGTTCGCGCTCGGCAGTCAAAAGAGCCATCGAGACCGTCTCCGAGAGGCAACTGGCAA
>JAQCND010000435.1 GCA_028274765.1 Bradymonadaceae bacterium | reverse complement strand
CCCGCCGTCGGTCGAACGACGGAACCAGAGCGTCCCCTCGTACGTTGTCCAGGCGACGTAGAGCGTATCGTCGGGATCGATGGCGACATCGAGACTCCCGTTGTCCCAGATCTCGGCGTTCAAGCGCCCCTTGCCGTCTCCGGCTTCGGATTGCGAGAGATTGATGGGGGGTTCAAAGCTCTTCCCGCCGCTGGTCGAACGGGCCAAAAAAGCTTCACCTCCATGAGAGCCGCCCGAGAAGACGATCTCCTGCCAGAGGATGTAGACATGCTCTCTCGCTTGTCCGTCGATGACCATGGCGGGCAGCCACGAGAAAGTGTCCGGGCTCCGGGAGACGCGAACGGGATCGTCGAATCGAGGCTCTCCCGCGTCGTATCGCTGAAAGAAAACGTTTTGGCGCTGGTTGTCGACCCAGGCCACGCCGAGACTCCCATCGTCAGCAAACGCCGCGGTTGGATCGTCGACGTAGTGGAAGGTCGAATCGTTCATGCGCCAGGGCCCCTTGCGGGCGGGTCCGGAGGCGAGCTCGACGGGGGATTGCCACTCGACGACACTCGAGCTGGAGGTGGTCGCTCGATTGGAGGGGTCCTCGGGGGCGCCCGATGTATCGCCGGAGTTCGATGCGCAGGGAGTCTGGCAGGAGAGCACGACGAGACTGCATCCGACGAGGGCGATGGCCCTGAGCGCGGGCCAGGGGACTCGAATCGCGAAGGGGAGTAGACGCATGGCATCGAGCGGTCGCCGAGAGGCACGCGAGATGGCTTTGAAATTCATGTCGAGCTACATTCATCTCAAACTATAGGGAGAGGGCCCGGAGGCGTCGAGCAGGAGGTCTGTTGGCCATCGCTCCATGGGCTTCGATCTGGCGAGCCGTGTCGGGGGCATCATGTCGATGCAGTGGATGAATCGATGCGCTTTCAACTTGATCTTGCATGGGAATGACGGCGATACGAAAGTGAACAGTCGCCGTCGATGAATTCTCTTTCCATCAGCGGAGCAGTCTCATGATGCGATACGGTACAGTACTGGCGAGCGTGTTGGCGTTGCTGAGTCTCTCGGCGTGTCAATCCCCTCGATCGGGCGAAGAGGCGGGTGATTCTCCCTCTGCCGAGGCGTCTTCTCCCGGCGAACAGGAGGAATCGTCCGCCGAATCTTCACAGGGCAGTGCCCGCGCCAACAAGGGAAACGACCCCAAGATCGAGGCCCTGGACTCCCCTCCCGAGGAACTTGCTCAGGCGACGTTCGCCGGAGGCTGTTTCTGGTGCATGGAGCCGCCATTCGACAACGTCGAGGGTGTCGAACAGACCATCGTCGGGTACAGTGGTGGTCAGCAGAAACATCCGACCTACAAGGAGGTGGCGGGCGGTCGGACGGATCACGCCGAATCGATTCGCATCTACTACGATCCCGACGAGGTCTCGTACGCCAAACTGCTGAACGTCTTCTGGCGTCATATCGATCCAACTGCCGAAAATCGTCAATTCGTCGACGTCGGATCCCAGTACCGAAGCATCATCTTCTACCACGACGACGAGCAAAAGCAGGCCGCTCGAGCCTCCAAACGGGATCTGGCCGAAAACGGCCCCTTCGACGAGTCGATCGCGACCCCGATCGAGGAGGTTCAGACCTTCTGGAAGGCCGAGGACTACCACCAGAACTTCTACAAAAAGAGTCCCGATCGATACCACTCGTATCATAGCAATTCGGGGCGCAAAGAGTTCCGCCAGACATACTGGGCGGACTCCGACTGGACGTGGGAACCGAACAACTGAGCGGGCTCTCGCGCTCACATGTCTGAAAGCATTGCTTCGAGAGGGTGATCGAAGTGGCTCGGAGACATGAGCGTCTCCGGCGCGCGACGGCCCTCGCCGCAGTGTTCGTGGACGTCGAGCTGTAACACCGGATGTCCCGTCTCGAGGCAATACTCGAGCGGCGGGGCCAGCGGACGAGTCTGCATCGAGAGCCCACTCGCCCGAAGCGCCTCGGGCGGAGCACGATCATCGGGACTCCGGTACTGCGCCCCCGATCGGTGATCACGGCCCCGGACGCCCACGACGAGCCGAGGGGCGAGATCGTCGACGAGACGACGCCCCAGTTGGGCCTCCGCACTGCGGGGCGAGTCGGCGGCGAGGTCGCGAGCGATGTCGACATCGACCTCGTTGCGGGGAGCGGCGTCCGCGACCCCATCCGGGTTGAGGGAGTCGATGGTGATGACGGGGCGATCGACATGGGGCGACTGGACGTGGGCGAGCCGCCGGAGGTGTTCGGCGATCTGAAGACTCCTCCAATCGTTGTCGAGCGCGCCGCCCAGCAGAAGTATTGGACGAGAGGCTCCCGAGCGCAGGGACTCGAGTGGAGCCGTCGATTCGAGGCGAATGGGGCGTCCCCCCGCCGAACTCGCCGGAATCGTCCCGACGTGGTTCGCCTCACCGTCATGGGGCAGATCGGGCCACGGCTGAGAGGTGTCATCCCCGCCCGTATGACGTCGGCTCAACCATCGCATGGCGGCGTCGAGCGCTGATTCGGTGGCCCCGTATTGCTCCAGGAGGGGGCGTTTGTCGGCCGCCGCAAACTCCAACGTAACGATGGGCGTATCGCGCTCGAATCCCATCCAGCTTCCCATCGAACCGGGCTGAGAACCGAGCCGCTCGAGGGGAAACCGCACGTCTCGAGGCATGGATTCGTGCATGACACGGGCCATGTCTCGGCTGTCGCCATCGTAATCCAGCATGGGCTCACAACAGTGGAGTGCGACCACGGCGTGGGGCGCGATGATGTCGATGAGCTCGACGAGCGCCCGCGTTTCGGGTTCGGACTTCGCTTGATCGCCTCTTGCTCCCTCCGACTGGAAGTTGTCGGCCGGAAAGTTGCGATTCAGATCGATGCCGCGGGCATTCTCGCGAGTGTGCGCAGCGATACCATCGGGATTGGAAGAGCCGACTAGAGCCACGCGGACGTCGCGCCGTTCGGCCCAGCCGCTGAGCAGGCGGGCGCGGAGACGTTCGGCCGCCGTGACGGCGGAGTGTTCGTTGCCGTAGATCGCGGCCACGACGAGCAATATGGGACCCGTCATACCGAAGCGATCGACGACGAAGAGACGTCCCTCGAGAGAACGACCAATACAACACGGCGCGAGTACGGACGATGGGGTGATCATTGTCGCAGCATCTCGTGGGGTGAATGGACTTGAGTAGTATACCGGAGGGCCGAGATGGAGAGCAAAGAGATTCTCCCGACCCGGGTGCGGTCCCGTTGTGGTGAGAGATGTTGGAGCGTGTCGAGTGCGACAGGAACGGTGCATGAGAGGAGTGCAATCATCAGCCGTTGGTAGACATCCGATTCGCCGGACTGTCGCCTCCGTCTTCCGAGCCCCCGGAGGAGGCGGCAGCATCTAGCTCCGGGCGCGAACCCGGAGATCAACAGGGGCGACATCTCCGATTCGAGCCCCGAATGGGGCGGCAGTCCGTCGATCCGAACACGGGCCCGAGTGACCTACAGGTCGTGATTGCACTCGCATGAGAGGGCAGACTTTCGCACCCTCGACGTTTGACGTATCTTGCGAGCAATGAGGTATTGATGTGTGACTGCTTGATGTTGCCCCTTGTTCCGGGACCTCGATGTTCGCCTTCATCGACAAGCTGGTCCCCGGCGGTGGGGGAGAGGAGCCCCTGGAGGACCTCTCCGACGAGGACCTCATGCTCCGATACGCCGAACAGGATGATTCACGCGCCTTCGAATTGCTGGTCTCGCGACACGAAGACGCCCTACTCAATTACATCACCAAACGGTGTGGAGGGCGGCGCGGCGAGGCCGAGGAGCTGCTCCAGGAGACGTTTCTCCGGGTCGTCCGGAGTGCCGACGGCTACGAGCCCAAAGCCAAGTTCACGACCTGGCTCTATACCATTGCCCGCAATCTCTGTATCGACCGCTCCCGGCGTCAGAGCGATCAGACCGAGCTCTCCATGGACGAACCGCTCGGTGACGAGCCCGATGCTGATGCACTCGTCGATCGTATGGCCGACGAGGACGCCTCGGCGGCGACGGTCGAACACGACCGCAAACAGTTCCGTCAGCAACTCGCCGAGGCCCTCGAGGCCCTCCCCGACGACCAGCGCGACGTCTTCGTGATGCGCGAATGCTCGGGGTTGAAGTACCGTGAGATCTCGGATGTCGTCGATGCCCCCGTCCCGACGATCAAGAGTCGCATGCGATACGCCCTGGAGACGCTCCGTCGTCATCTGACGGACTATCGAGACCACAGTTTCGATCACGAGGAGAAGCAGAAGATTCAGGCGGAGTAGAAATGTTTTTAGATCGCGATTCACGTTTCATCGTTTGTCATGCCATGCCTCCCTGCGACGAGGGGGGTCATCGATAGAGACACAGTCGAGCACCGAGGCCCATGAGTTCGAACTCCGAACAACACGAGGGGGACGATGCCCTCGTCGAGCTCCTGTACGACGACGAGCTCGACGACGAGGAGGCCGATCGGCTCGAACGCGAGCTCGATCCCCAGCAACGTGCGGAACTCGAGAGCTACGAACGGCTCCTCGACGACGTGCGGTCTGCCCAATCGGATGAAGAGGTCTCGGACTCGCTCCACGCCTCTATCATCGAGCAGGCCGAGCGCGAGGCGAGTTCCTCGGACGAGACCCCGGGGGCGTCGCGAAGTCCGCGCGAGCCCTCCTCCGACGATCGGGGTTTCGGCCTCTGGGAGCAGATCCGAGATCCGCAAACCGCCTCGATCGGGGGGGCTGCCACCGCGCTGCTGGCGATCGGAGCGGTGTGGTACGTGACGCAAGGTGGAGGCGCCCGGTCGACTGCCGATCGAGGCCCGGCCAAACAGGCTCGTGCTCCCTCGAAGACGAGCGACCGAGACGACCCCTCTGAGCCCGACGAACGCTTCGTATCGGACGAGACGCCCCCGAACGAAGAGTCGTTCGAAGGAGCTGGCGGCTCGACGTCCTCCCGCGAGTCTTCCTCGCCTTCGGAGCGCAACGAGTCAGCCGAAGAGGCCTCCGGGCCAAAGCTGGCTCAGACTGACGAAACCTCCCCCTCGGAACCCGAGTCCTCGACCGACGAAGAGGCGTCTCCGTCTCCCGAGCGCCGAGCCCGTGCCTCTGTCTCAGAGACGGAGCCGGAAGCGGAATCGGCGCCCGCCGAACCGAGTCCGGAGGACGGCGCCTCGGAGGGGAACGAGGCCGACGAGCAGCAGAAGCTCGCGCGGCGCAGCACGTCTAGCGAGACGAGCGACGAAGAGAGCGACAACCCCGAAGTCATCGACCGTCTGGCGGACGACTCGAACTCGACGGAGGGAACGGGTTCGGCGCCGGCCTTCGCCCAGGAGAAGACCTCCGACGACGGAGAGCGTGAGGCTGAAGCGAGGGCGGATTCGTCGGATTCGGCTGGAGTGCCCGCCCCTTCGACGCCGGACGACAACGCCGCTCTTGGAAAGATGATGCGGAGCGCAGACGATTCCGGTGACACTCCGGTCGAACAGAAGCGGCCCGCTCGATCGGCCGAAGGAGCCGAGGAGACGAGCGAGGAGGACCACACCCTCCCCTCGGACCACGAGAAGCCCGACGTCGACGAGATCGCCTCCGCTTACAGGTCGGCGCAGTATCGGAAGACGGCGCGGCTCGCGCACGAATACCTCGAAAGTATCTACAGCAAAGAGAGCGCTCGCCCCCGTGTAATGGAGTGGAAGGCGCGGTCGCTCGAGAAACTCAAGCGATGGCAGCGAGCTCGCGAGAC
>JAQCND010000433.1 GCA_028274765.1 Bradymonadaceae bacterium | reverse complement strand
CGAGACGTCGAGGGCTTCGAGGCGGCGCTGGAGTTCGAAGGCAAACAGCAAGTTCGCGAGTTTGCTCTGTCCGTATGCTTGCCACTTGCTGTAGGAGCGACGCTCCCAGTTGAGATCGTTGAACTGAATTTCGCCGAAGCTGTGCGCGCTGCTACTGACGGTGACGACGCGACTGTGATCCTCGCCGGCGATGATGGGCGCCAACAGATGGCCGGTCAACGCGAAGTGGCCGAGGTGATTGACCCCGAACTGGATCTCGAATCCATCCTCGGTGCGCTGGTAGGGCAGTGCCATGAGACCGGCGTTGTTGACGAGGATGTCGAGGCGGTCGTGACGTTCGCGAAAGATCGACGCAAACGACTCGATCGACTTGAGACTCGCCAGATCCAGCTCCAGCACCGACAGTTGGTTCGGGTTGCACGCCTCGGCTATCGACTCTCGGGCGGCTTCACCGCGCTCGAGGCTTCGACATGCGAGGACGACCTCACCTCCCCGGCGGGCGAAATGACGGGATGCTTCGAAGCCGATACCGCTGTTGGCACCCGTCACGATGATGACACGATCGTCGAGCGATGGAATCTGGTCCGGCGTCCAGTTGGAATCGTCAAACACGGGGGAGCCTCTCTATCCAAGATGCGTACATGCGCGATTGATCGCTCGAGCCAACAAGGGGCCGTTCGTCTCGCTCTCTCGGGGACGTCCCCTCGTGGCGAGCCCGTAGATCGTGATCGATACTGCGGTAGGCGAGCTCCATCGAGACGCGTGGCCTATCTCGGGATGTCGAGACTTTCGAGTCCGTAGATGATCTGGAGCTGTCCGCCTCGCTCACGCGGTCGATACTGCAGACTCACCACGTGGTCGTCACAGGTAAAACTGAGCTGTCGGCGACTGGCGCCCCCGGTTCGAGCACATTGCTTCAGCAAACGATTGTGCCACGTCTCGAAGGCGGATTCGGCCTCGACCCGGGAGTCGAAGACTTGCTGGAGGGCGACGCGCCGGATCGTCTCGTCGCTGACACCGACGAGTACCGTACGGTTCGTCTTCTCGGTGTCTTCTCGGAACCCACTGCATGCGTGATGTGTACCCTCGAAATTTTGGGCTGCGATCGAGACCCATTCGCCTCGACATCCATCTGGCATGCCCGAGGCCGTCGAGCGGCCCAGAAGGGGTTGGAGTTCGAGGCGCGCTTGCGATCGGCGCGCCTCCGACGTCTCGGACGTGGACTCGTCTCGCGTCTGGGGGCGTGTCGTCTCGTCTGAAGACGACGAGCTGCGAGAGGACGAGGTCGCACAACCGGCCGTCACGACGCATATCGCACAGACTGTCGTCCACCAGCGAAGCATGGCGTCGGGGAGGCGAGGGGCGCGAGGGTCGAATGCACGTCGCGCGATGGTATCACGCTCCGTCGAAGTGTCGGCGCTCACCGGAGCATGAAGACGGGGCAGTCGAGTGTCTCAATCAGCTTCCGAGCCGAGTTGTGTGTCAGAAGAGGATTGTGAGCACTCTGGATGAGAATATCCCCCTCGATGTTGTCCACCGTTCGCTCGAGCCCATCGATCGAGTGGGGAGAGATACGCCGATAGTGAATCGGGAGGGGTTCGCTGGTGAGGCGAGATTCGATCTCTTCTCGCCACGCCAGGTATTCGTCTTCGTCGTCGGTCGGAAAGACGATCGAAAGCAGTGACATCGGGCCGCCGGCCAACTGGAGCCCCATCTCCAGCGCGCCCTGGCTCTCCGGCGTGTCGTTATAGACGACAACGATCGAGCGCGTCGGACGGGCTCCCTCTTTGAGAAAGAGAACGGAACTCTCGAGTGTCTGGGCGGCCCGAAACGTCGACGACTCCATCCGGAGATTGGCGCGGATGGCTCGCCCCTTCGATTCGACGATGACGAGGTCGGCATGCTCGGCGGCTGATTGGACTTCACGCTCAACGGGCCCCTGGGTCACTTGAAACGACCACGGGACCTGGCGCTGGTCGGAGGCCTGGGCGAGCATGTCGTGAGTACGCCGGGCGAGGACCTGGAGTTCGCGCTTCATCGACCCCTCGTCGATCGCCTGACTGGCGCCGTAGGGAAAAGTGATCTTGCGAGACTGGGCGAGTCCCTCGAGGCGCATCAGTTCGGGATCTTCGACGAATAGTCCGGCGAGTTCGGCCTCGAGCAACGCCGCCAGATCGGCGGCAGCCTCGAGCGCGTCGAGGTGCTCGCTGGAGGTATCGAGCGCGATGAGAATGCGCTCGACCCCCAGATCGTCGCCCGATGGTTCGAGCGTATCGAGGTCGTCTAATCCGTCGATGTCGTCGAAGTCGATCATGGCATACCCCTGTGAGTCGTGCTCA
>JAQCND010000431.1 GCA_028274765.1 Bradymonadaceae bacterium | reverse complement strand
AGACATCTTGGTGATCAGAGAGGTATACTGTGACAATGCAGCGATGTGCTTCGTGTGGCGAGGAAATCGACGAAAACGAGATGTTCATGTCCGTCGACGGGCAGGTGTGCGGAGATTGTCATATTGAATCGGAGACCGACTCCCCGTTTCTCGGTCTCGGGACGCTCGCCTGGGCAGGACTGATCGTTGGCCTTGTGCCGTTTTGCCTCAACATCACTTCAACGAGTACGACGAACGGCCAAATCACCGAGTACACCAACTACCCGGCTCTTGCTGGTGGCCCCGTGGCAATACTCGTCAGCCTCGCCCTGGGTTATCAAGCCACTCAGGCCTCCGACGGTGCGCTTCAGAAAGGGGGAGTGGCCGCATTGGTGCTGGTGTTGGGCGTCGTCCACATCCTCCGGGGCATCGGGATGTTCGTGTAGCGCATTCTATACAACCCCGAACCCGTTGATATCCGGCTCGAAGGTTCGAACGATTCCAGCTCATCGGTGAGGTGCTTCTCATTGGGTCGGCTGGCGCTCCCATTGTTTGCCACTTCCCTCCGAAAGCCGCCCCCCTCGAGGACTCAACGACTCGACGCCTCACCGAGCTGGCGTTCCAATCGTATACGGCTTCGAGTCCGTCAGCCGCCGACTCAAAAACTCAAAGACTCAACGATTCAAACGCTCAAACGCTATTCACGCCGCCTGACGGTCATCTCGACCGGGTGGGCGGGACGCTGGGTGATGAGCGTCTCCGTCTCGAGCGGAGCGGGTGTCCGATCGACGAAGATCCAGTCCTGGACGAGAGTCGCCAGCACGAGCACCGCCTCCATCATCGCGAAGTGATTGCCGATGCAGATTCGAGGGCCGCCCCCGAACGGAAAGTAGGCGTAGCGCGGCAGTTCGTCGTGGAGTCCGTCGAGCCACCGTTCGGGCTGGAAGGCGCCGGGGGCCTCGAAGTACTCGGGATCGCGGTGCATGACGCTCTGGTTCATGTAGACCTGA
The DNA here is from genome assembly GCA_028274765.1 of Bradymonadaceae bacterium. Lineage (GTDB taxonomy): Bacteria > Myxococcota_A > Bradymonadia > Bradymonadales > Bradymonadaceae > CAJXPB01. Next base: position 2,062 of record JAQCND010000431.1, on the reverse strand, counting down.
GTCCCCTCGGGCACGACGTATCCTCCGATCTCGACGTCCTCGACGGCCTCGCGCCCAATGGCCCAGACGGGGGGATAGAGGCGCATGGCTTCGTCAATGACGGCCTCGGTGTAGGAGAGGTCCTCGACGTCGGAGGCACCCGGCCGGCGTCCCTCGAGCACACGGTCGACCTCGTCGCGTACTCGAGCCGCTCGCTCCGGATGCTTCGCCAGCAAATGGAGGGCGTAGGTCAGCGAGAGCGCCGTCGTCTCGTGGCCGGCCAGAAAGAGCGTGATGACCTCGTCGCGAAGCTGCTGGTCGGTCATCTGATTGCCCGCGTCGTCGCTCGCCTGAAGCAGCCGCCAGAGGAGGTCGTCCCCCGCCTCGCCCTCGCGGCGCGTCTCGATGAGGTCGTCGATGATCTGATTGAGCTCGTCGACGGCCTCCTCGTATCCGGCGCGCTCGGAGGTCGGCACCCATTCCGGGAGAAGCCGCCAAAACGAGTGGGTGCGCTGATCGAAGTAGTGCATCGCGCGCTCGACGGCATCGCTGACTGCTTCGATCTGGTGTTCGACGTCGAGATCGAAGAGTGTCTGGACGACGATGCGCAGCGTTACCTCCAGCATGTCGCGGTGGATGTCTCGCGTCTCCCCATCCTGCCAGTGCTGCTCGACGTGCGAGAGCGTCTCGTCGACCATCATCTCGCCGTACGTGGTAATGTGACGGGGCTGGAGGTTGGGGGCGATCAACTTGCGCTGGCGTCGCCACAGATCGCCCTCGCTGACGAGAAGCCCGCGCCCGATGACCGAGGTGAGCTCCCGGGTCAACTGGTCCTTTCGGAAGGATTGGTGTTGACCGAGCAGAACCTCCTCGATGAGTTCGGGCTCGTGGACCGTGACCGTCGGCATGCCGAGTAGATGACAGCCAACTATCGAGCCGTAACGCGCGAGCTCGCGAAACGCCTCGATCTGATCGCGAACGAACGTGACGTTGATCTGAACCTGTCGAGAGACCGACAGCGTGGGCGGTGTCTTCGAGGCGTCGGAGGCGGCCGGCGAGACAGTCGACATGGCACGAGCCCTTGGATGGACGACGAGATCGAGACGACATCGAAAAGACGACGATTGTATACTACGGTCTCGTGTCACGGGGCAACGTTCGTCTCCGTACGCCGAGGCCATCGCACGAGTATCGAACCGTCACAGATATGAACGGGCCATGACGTCCAACTCGGCGGGACATCGAGGAGGTGCTCCACAGGAACCGCCACACAAACGGAGTTTGGCTAGCGCTCCAGTCGCTTGCTGCTTCTCGTCGAGAGCCGCCGGCTCGAACGCTCCCAACTCACCGATAGGATTTCTCCCACGCGATTGGCTGGCGCTCCAATCATTTACTCCTTCGAGCTCGTCAACTGCCCATTTAAACGCCATTTCATACCATTGATCCAAACATATGCATCACATCACCCTTGCTTCCGCCTTTATATTGGCTTGCCCATGCCGTTCAGGGCTCCAGTAGAGGGGCATCCATCCCTGTGATCTCCGGGCTTACGCCCGGAGTTTCGTGCTGTCGCCGCCTTCGGCGGCTCTCCAGGCGCCTATCGATGCAGGTCGATGAAACAACGTTTAAAAACTCAAAGACTCGAGCCCGATGCCCGCTCCCCACTTATATTACGACGACACGTACCCGGACGCCGTCTCCGAGAAATCGCGATTTCCCAAGACTCGCTACCGCCTCGTGCGCCGAGAGCTCGAGGCGCGCGGCCTCGTCGGCCACCAGATGCATCTCGAACGACCGAGACGAGCGAAGCGTTGGGAACTGGAGCTGATCCACGATGCCGACCATGTCGAATCTTTCCTGGAGGGGACGCTCTCGGACGATCAGGTGCGGCGCATCGGATTTCGCCCCTGGACAGAGACGTTCGTCGAGCGGACGCTGCGCCTGACCGGCGGGACGCTCGAGGCGTACGAGCGACTCGCCGACGGAGATCGTCTGGCCGGCAACCTCGCCGGCGGCACCCACCACGCCTTCGCGGATGCCGGGGCCGGATACTGCGTCTTCAACGACCTCGCCATCTGTGCCC
>JAQCND010000414.1 GCA_028274765.1 Bradymonadaceae bacterium | reverse complement strand
ACATGGCTCATTCGAAGTTCCAAGGACGATCCGGTCCTGTCGTCCGACCAGCTCCGAACCATCGTCATGAACCAGGTCTGGCCCCGCATCCAGAAGGCCATCAGTGGGGGCATCTCCTTCAAGCTCCCCGTCCCCCAGCTCGATCGGCTCTCGGATCTTTCGCCGACGCTCTCGAATCTATCGGTGACCCTGCCGCAGACGCGCCCCATCGCCGTGCGCGACGGCTACATTATCTTCGAGAGTACCCTCCAGGGGCGACTTCCACTCGGATCGAATTGACGGTCCGACGCCTCGACTGGTCGAACCTCGCTTCGCAAAATGAAGCCCGATCGGAGAGAGTGCCAGCGGCACGCCGGACAACTCCTCGTCGAGGGAACAACCCTCTCTCAGACATCGGGACTGCGTGGGGGGAGCCATGCCATACGCGTGTCATCGCCCTCGCCTCACCCCTCTCCTGAGCGCTCGTCGACGTCTCGGAGTTCCGCCGAGATATCGAGCGACTCGGCTGCAGGCGCGACGACGTGCTCGTAAAACTCCGAGACGACGCCGTCGGACTGTCGGTCGGAGAGGTCGATTCCGCGATCAACGGGTACGACGGCAGCCACCGTCAGGATGTCGTGAGGCCCCGCCAGACAGAGGGCACATCGAGGGCGGTCCTCCGTCCCGGCGTGTCGAAAGCAATACTGTACCTCCTCGCGGGTCGAGACCTGGTGCTCCAGAATCCCGTCCCGCGTCCATCCTTCGGGGAGATGTTGGCAGAGCGTTTCGACCAGCTCGGGCGGCGAAACGTCATCGAGCTCGAGGCGAATGTCCTGAGACATGTCGGATCGGGGGATGCGAGACACGTGAATGCGAGCGGTAGATGGTATCATCTCCGAGTATAGAGGGCACGGCCCGATCACGATGCCATGGAGACGTGACTCTGAAAACCGTATCTCCGTGAGACGTAGTCACCAAGAAGCGAGGAGAGAGGCGCCCTCTCGAGTGCAAGCGCGAATCCTCGTCGTGCCAGGGCGATCGCATAAGGAATGCCCCACTGCGAGCGTGAGCCGGCTGGAAGCCCACTTCCGGAGGACGTACAGGGGCGCTCCGAAGCCGGGCCTTCCGGATCGACTCGATATCGGTTCGGAGCGCCTCGAGACGTCCTCGACGTGAGCATCCCTGCTGGCACGTGGCTTCAGCGACGCCCTGGCGGGAGGATGGAAGTGGCGTAACAAGGAACGGATCGTGAATGTGTGGTTTATACCTCCAATGCGACCGCCCTGCTCGTTGTGCCCTTGACGCTCATTCGGAAACGCGAATGATGGAGAAGACGCTCACGTCTCTTCTCGAGCCCCGTTCGAGACGATCATGGAATTCGATACGCTCCCGACTCCCGATCTCCCACGCGTGTTGGTCGTCGGAGGACCGACGGCGGTCGGAAAATCGTCGTTTGCCCTCCGAGCTGCCGAATATCTCGATGGTGAGATCGTCGGGGCCGACAGCGTTCAGATCTACAAGCATGTCGATATCGGCACGGCCAAGCCGGATGAAGAGGCCCGCGCTCGAGTCCCTCACCATCTGATCGACGAACTCGATCTCGACGCGGACTTCGACGTCGCCCATTACGTCCATCGGGCCCAGGACGTCATCGCCGACATCCGCGAACGGGGCAAACGTCCCATCGTCGTCGGCGGGACCGGTCTCTACATCCGGCTGCTCGTCCACGGCATCTTCGAGGCCCCGGAGGCGAGCGAGGCGATCCGCGAGAAATATCTCCAGATCGAGCAGGAGGAGGGAACCGAAGGACTCTACGAACGCCTCGAGGAGGTCGATCCAACACTGGCCCGAAAGGTCGATCTCGAGGACGGCGTGCGCATCCGTCGAGGGCTCGAAGTGTACGAGCAAACCGGCAATCCCCTCAGCCAGCTCCAAGACGAACACAAGTTCTCCGATCCCAACTACTACCCCCTCAAGATCGGTCTCATTCGTCCTCGCCAAGAGCTGTACGACCGCATCCACCGGCGGTTCGATCAGATGATGGAGGAGGGGCTTCTGGGCGAGTACCGGGCGCTGATCGAGCGGGGCTACGATCGCGACCTCAAGCCTCTGCAGGCCCTCGGCTATCGCCAGATGGGTGACCATCTCTTTGAGGACGTTCCTCTCGAAGAGGCCATCCGGGAGGCCAAGAAACGAACGCGCAACTACGCCAAACAGCAGATCTCGTGGTTTCGCGGTGAACCCAACCTCCAATGGGCCCTCGCCCCGGTGGCCGACGACGGGGAGCTGCCCGAGGAGGTTCGCGACGACCTGAAGACGTTCTTCGAGGGCGGCGAACCCGATCTCGAGTGGGCCGATGTCGACTCGTACGACGTGACTCGAGACGAAGAGTGACAGGCGACCTCAAGGGGAGGGCGAGTCGAGGTGCTTCGATCTTCTCCCAACCGAGGTGGCATCGCATCAGCCCCGTTGATATTGTCTTTCGTGCCTTCGTGACTCAACCGACTTTCTTCCCCATCATCATGATAACACGTCATCGTTCCAAGCCCCGAGTGATTCTACTCGTCACGGTACTCGCCGCCTCTCTGATCGTATGGGGATGTGGCGACTCCGCGGGATCCGTCGAGTCTCGTGATTCGTCGCCCCCCGATACGGGGATGACCTCCGGTGATAGCCCCTCACCAGACGCCGGGGAAACTGAAGCCGGTGGCGAATCCGATACCGGTCGCTCGATCGATTCTCCCGACGATGCCTCCGACGAAGACGACACCAGCTCCAAACCGGCGTTTCACGTCTGTGACGACGCTCCGCTTCCGGACGACGAGCTCGTGAGTACCAACTGGAACAAGGCCACGAGCTCCCTGATCGCCTCCCGCGAACCTCGCCACGGAGCCCGTGATCGACTGACCAATCGAAGTCGTCCCGTCGAGCTGGTCGCGAAGTTCTCGTACGGCTCCGTCCAGAAGGATCTCGAAGGCGAAGCCGTCTCCGTTTGGATC
>JAQCND010000408.1 GCA_028274765.1 Bradymonadaceae bacterium | reverse complement strand
TATCCAAGCTGGCTGAGAGCCGGTGCTCCAGCACATTCGACGTGTTGACATCGGTTCCAGGAGACATTCGACGGGATTCGATCCACCCCGACCGTTCTGCGGTCTCGCGGGCCGACCCTCGACGACGGCGACGGGGGCCGAGGCGAGCGCCCAACCCATCAGAGGATTCGGCCGGCTATCCGAAGGGGACCCCGGGCTTCCGTAGACGGGGGGAGGCCAGTGGGGAGCGAATCATGTCGGAAGTGATGCCGTGTCGACGCGCCAGATGGGGGAGGGGGCACGCCGGCGCTCGACCGGATTGGCCGACTGTGGAAAGACGTTCGAGTGCCGGGCTCGGGTTGAGAGACGGAGCTCCTCTCAGATGCCAAAGAAGAGCCGCTTGCCGAAGTCGCTCGACAGATCCGTCTCGAAGATGCGTCGCGCCGCCTCTCGGATGTCGTAATTGACGCGGTGGAACTGAAACGTCTGGTCGTCCGTATCGTAGACGCCGTAGCAAGCCCGGTGATCGTTGTCGCGGGGCTGGCCGACACTTCCGGCCGTCACGACGTACTTTTGGTCGGGCTCGAACTCGATGAGGGGCGGCTCCAGCTCCTCGACCCCCTCCTCCCGATCGAGACTGAAGCTCTTGGTGAGGTGAGAGTGGCCGATGAAGTTGACGTGCTGGAGCTTGTCCCAGTGGTCGATGAGCTCGTTGGCCTGCTGGAGATTGAAGACGTACTCGAATTCTTCGAGATTGATCGGTGAGCCGTGACAGTAGGCGACGTCGTTCCGATCCTCGCGATAGGGGAGCGTCTCCAACCACTTGTGGTGGTGGGCTTCGGTCGTCTCCGCGTGCCAGTCGAGAGCGTCGCGAGCTTGTTTGTAGTAAAAGCTGTAGTCCATGCGACCGCTGATGGCGGCGTCGTGATTGCCCACGATCGTGAACTCGGCGAGATTCCGGATGACATCACAGCATGCGTTGGGATTGGCCCCGTAACCGACGACATCTCCGAGACAGACGTACTCGTCGATTTCGGGCTCGAGCGAGCGGGCGTCCTCGAGAACCTCTTCGAGGGCCTGAATATTGCTGTGAATATCACTGAGAATTCCGATGCGCATGGGTTACCGACATTTTGAACGTACGGTTGACGCGAACATCATCTCGATACCTCTACCCCAAGAGATTCCGGGATCTCCATCATTTTTACAAGCTCATGTCCCGGGCACGCTCGACGGCCTTGCGGACGTCATCGTCTCGATTGTCCTCGATCTGCTCCAGTATCCCCTCGTGTTCGTCCTCGAGGCAGTACAACAGCATGACGACTTCGTCGGTCGGTCCCGATCGCTCGATCTCGCGAGTCAGCGGAGGCACGAGGGTATTGCCGTAGCCGGCGAGTGTGCGAGCGAGGGATTCACGGGCCAAATGCCGATCGGAGTCGCAGTATGCATCGAGAATCGTAGGGAGAGCCGTCTTGCTCCCGGTGCTCGCCAGGGCGCGAATCGCCACGGATGTCGCGCTCGCTCCCCCCGACTCGAGAGCCTGCATCAGTTCGGCTTCGAAGGCCTCGGCGCGGGGCTCGAGGAAGCGAGTCAGGGCGAGTAATTCCGGGCTGCTCATCGACTCGGCCGCGTCCATGATGGTCGAGACGACCGACGAATCGAACCGCTCGAGAAGCGTCTGGGCGGCTTCGAGTCGACCGTGAGGATCCTCGAGCAACAGCTCGAGATCCTCGCGCGACATGTCGTCGAGATCGTCGAACGATTCGATGACGTCCGCTTCGGGAAGCATGTAGGTGATGCCGGTCGCCTCGGACTCGTGAGAGATGACCTGCGTCTGACCATCATCGGCGACGAACGGATCGTCCGGATCGTCGTCTTGCCCGTCGTCGGCGTCGGAGTCGCCCTCGCCCTCGCTCGTCTCTTCGTCCTCGAGTTCGACGACGTCGGGACGTTTTTGAACCTGTGTCTGGGCCTCCTCCGAAGGTGTCTCGTCCTCGGGCTCCGGCGCATCGGGAGCTTCACGGACGTCGGTCTCGACGTCATCGAGCTCGGAGTCGGACTCCGACCGGGCTCGCCTGGCGCGATTGAGGCTGCCCTCGGCGAGTTCGAGGACATCTGGATCGGGGGGCACACCCACGTCCTGGGCGAGTTCGATGAGGGCCTCCCAGTTGTCCCACTCGTCGATGGGTTCGAGATCGTGGTCGTCGCCCCGGATGTGGATGGTCACTTCGGCGAAATTGGCCATCAAACGCTCGGCGATTTCGGCCTCGTCGTCGACTTCCCCGATTTCGAGAGCCAGCGCCCGGAGGGGTTCGTTGAGATAGATCCCGGTCTCGAGAGCCGCCTCGACGACGTCCTCCTGGAGATCGCGAAACTCCGTCAACGGGTATGATCGATTGGACATCAGGTAATCGAAGACTTCGCCGTCGGACCAGTACCCGACGACGCCGGCGGCCAGCTTGATCTGGGCGGGCGTGGCGAGCGTCCGGAATGCCTGCCGATCGAAATTGTGTCGCATCGAGCCGACGCGCTTAAAGTCGGGATCGAGATAGCTCTCGGCGGCCTCCGCGAAGTCACCGTCGGGGTCGGCCTCGAGTTCACGCTCGAGTCTGTGCTGGATCCACTCGACATTGTCTTCGAGTGGCCCCTCGATGCGGACGACGCCGACCCGTTCGTCGTTGCTCTCTCGATACAGGCCGAGGGCGAGATGAAAGTCGTCGCTGAGCTGCTCCCAGATCGAGACGTGTGGTTCGTCCTCCAAGTCGAGGGGCCATCCGAAACTCGCCTCGACCCGCCGTTCGTCGTCGAGACGGGCGATGGCGATGGCCGCGATCGGATAGTCGTCGACGTCATGGAACTGGACGAAACACTCGGGAGAGTCCTCGGTCAGCGTCGAGACGCGCTCGTCGTCGAGGCGAGCCGTGGCGCGCACCACGTCTCCGTCGAGTTCGAGATGACGATCGGGATGTTCGTCCGATTCAACCTCGTACGTCTCGGGCCAGACTTCGAGTGCCTCGCCTTCGAGCGACGTGACCTCGACGCCCGACGTGCGATCGCGGACCTCCGGCGTGTCCGCCGTCTCGGGGTCGGGGGTGGATTGAACGTCGGTCGCTCCCTCACTGGCCGGTTCGGGCGCCGGTGTCCCCCCGGCTTCGAGGGGCTGGGGCTCGGCTGGAGATTGCTGGGGACCCGCAGCCATCTCGCTTCCCTGTGGAGGCTCTTCGGGAGCGACTGAGACAAATTGATCTTCGGTCACCACCTGGGTCTCTTCAGAGACGGCGGAGGCGGCCTCGTCGGGTTGCGACTCCAGCGAGCGTTGCTTTTCCTCGAGTCGGAGGCGTTCGGCCTCGAGCGACTGGCGTTCCTGTTCGAGTTCGTCCCATTCGCGCTCGAGCTCGTCTCGTTCTTGTTCGATCTCCTCTCGCATCGATTCGAGTTCGCGTCGCTCCTGCTGGAGATCTTGTTCGAACTCGTCCATCTGGCTGCGGTCGCGGTCGAGGCGCTCGTTGAGTTCGTCGAGCTGTTCGCGCCGCTGTTCGAGCTCTCGCCGCTCGTCCTCGAGGCGCGCCCACTCCTGTTCGAGTTCCTCGGACCCGACCTCCTCGGACGGCGCCTCGGCGACTTCGTCTCCGATCGACTCGGAGGCTGCGGGCGCGTCGACGGGACTGCTCCGCTCCTGGAGATTGCGCACGCGGCGGGGCGCTTCCTCGGAGATCTCTTTGTTTTCGGCGAGGTGCTGGAGTTGGCTGGGGCCGATGACGACCTCGAAGTTCCGGACGTAATCCGGGACGATCTCCGATTCGGCCGCCAGCGAATCGAGCAGATCGCGGCGCAGTTGAAGCTCGCGATGTCGAAGAGCTTCGGGAATCACGAGCGCGAAGAGGCGGCGCTCGGGATCGTGGTATCGCACCGGAATGGCGGGATGGTAGATCCGATCGGAGAAGGGAGACTCGACGCGGTTGAGCCCACCTCGAAAGAGCGATTCTTCGAGCTCCGGATCGTCGGCGGCATTGAGCGCATCGTAGACGTCGGCTTCGAAGATCGCCCCGTTGTCGGTGCTGATCTGAACCGACGACCGGGCCGTCTGCCCGAGTTCACCTCGATAGATCCGGGGTTGTTCCGATACGCGACTCATGAATCGTCTGGACCCGATTGAGAGAAATTCGCCGTCGTGCGACGCGAATCACCCTCGCCGTTACAAGACTCCGGGGAGAGCAAGGACCCGAGACGCACGCCGTCGATGCGTTCACGTACACCATGTATCGACGTGTATAGCACGCGAGATCACGGCGATTCAAGACTTGGCTCGATTCCATCGAGATAGGTCTCTAGAGGAGCCATCCGCAAGGATGACTACGATACGAGCCATCTATGGCTTCAGCACGTCGACGCAGTAGGATTCAAACCGGTCGAGCAACTGTTCGAGGGCCTCGTCGGGATGATACCCTTCGATGGAGGTCTCGCCGCTGAAGCTGAAGTCGCTTCCGTTGACCTCGAAGGTCGCATTCATGTCGTTTTTGATGGGCATGAAATCGATGGAGATGATCACGTTGGCGTCGTCGAGACGCTTGTTGGCGCTCCATCGAGTGGGCGGCCCCTTCAAGGGAGCTGACTCCTCCCAATCGGCCTCGAAGATGGCGTCGAGCTTTTGAATAGCGTCACTTGTCTCGGACATGGTCGATGGCGAAGTTTGCGGCCCTGGAGCCCGCGCCCATCGAGGGGCACGGGGGACGGGCCACATCAGAATCGATCACGGCGACGGTCGACAATCCAGGCCGTCCGGCCGGATCGATCCGGCCGAGATGCGCGGGACGTTATCGATCGATGAACTGTTTGAGACGCTCGATGATGACGTCGAGAGCGATATGGTTGTTGCCCCCCTCGGGGACGATGAGGTCGGCCCAGCGCTTGGAGGGCTCGACAAACTCGAGGTGCATCGGGCGCACCGTCTCGTAGTACTGTTTGCGAATGTCGTCGAAGTCCCGGCCTCGCTCCTGGAGATCGCGACGGATGCGCCGAAAGGCCCGAATGTCGGCATCCGTATCGACATAGAGCCGAATATCGAAGACCTCCCGGAGCTTGGGGACGGCAAAGAGGAGGATACCCTCGACGATGACGACGGGGCGAGGCTCGATGTGTCGCGTCTCCTCTTGCCTGGCGTGACTCTCGAAATCGTATTGCGGCGCCTCGATCGGCTCTCGAGCCTTGATGTCGGTCAAGTGCGAGCGGAGAAATTCATTGTCGAGGCTGTCGGGGTGATCGAAATTCAGCTCCATCCGCTCCTCGAAGGGCAGATGGCTCTTGTCGTAGTAATACCAATCGTGTTGAATCATGCAGCAGTGATTGTCCCCGACCCCCTCGAGGATGCGGCGTGCAAGTGTCGTCTTTCCGGAACCGGTTCCGCCGGCGATGCCGACGAGAATGGGACACTCGGTCGATTGCAGAGAGAAATCCGGCATAATGTCAGGCACACTCGCGTCAAAATAACGGATTGTCGACTCGTCGCCCCCCAACCAGCATCTCCTCTTCTAAAAGCGGGTATATGTCAACCGCCCAACGTCTCTTGTAGTCTCCATCGGCGATCGTCTCTCGCCGCATGGGGGCCAGCGGCGGCCGAGCCCGGGCGTTCGCCCTCACGTATCTTGCTCGCGATCGGCTTCTTCGAGTGGGATCCCGGTCGAATCTTCCTCGAGGGACTGCTCGAGGCGCTCCTCCGAGGAATCGTCGGGGATGACGACGACGGTCGACGTACGCATCTGAACACAACGCATGGCCACACTCGAGAGCAGTGCCGCGCGACTCCCCCCGTGGATGCGCTCGCTGAGCACGGTGATGTCGATCACCTCGTGCTCTTCGAGATATCGACACAATCCCTGACTCGGCGGCTCGTCGATGATATCGGAGTAGACGGTGACCGATGCCGTCTCCTCGTTGTGTTTGTCGAGCGTCCGTTTCAGCAACTCCCCTCGATCTTCGGCCAGCGCCTGGTCGTGAGCGGGTTCGAGGAGTGGCTCGTTTTCGAGTAGATCGCGAGCCGGTTGACTGGAGTGAACGACGTGGAGCGCGCGCTTCAGTCGATGCGACAGCTCGACGGCAAAGGCGACCGCCGCCTCCGAGGACGGGCCCAGATCGGTTCCGACCATGATGTCTCCGTCGGTCCCGGGATCGCTGTGTTCGGGATGGACGATCGCCACGGGACACGGCGGCTTGCGCGTCAGCTCGAGCGACGTCGATCCGAAGGTCAACTGGCCGAGCTTGCTCTTGCCGGAGGCGCTGATCGCCAACAGGGAGGCATCGTGTTTGCGCACGACCTCCCCCAGCTGACGGTGGGGCGTCCCGACGCGTACTCGAACGTCGTCGGGATCCTCGTCGACTTCGCGATGATACCACTCGCGAACCTTGCGCTCGGTCTCCTCGCGTTTGTGGACGTCGTCGCGAACCTCGTACTCGCCCCGATACCAGTTCGCCAGACTCACCTCGACGACATAGATGGGGACGACGGGACGCTGAAGCAGCCGGCCGAGTCGATGCGCCCATCGAGCGGCTACCCCCGCCTGAACGGAGAGATCGGTTGCGACAAAAATAGGTTCGTCATCCATGGGCATGCCTGTCGTGTGCTTGTCTCACCATCCATGTTCGCTCATGTTGTCGTGCCACTGCGCGCCGCACGACTCCGCGTTTCCGAGGTCTGAGTGCATCTGCCTTGGGTCTGGACTCACGTCACCTCTCGACTCGAGACACCGCGCGACACCATGCACGACTGGGATGTCGGTACCGAAGAAGCCGAAGAGATTCAACGCGAACTCCGTCAGCACGTCCTCGACACGCCTCTGGACGACGGAGCGCTCGAACGAGTGGCCGGGGCCGACGTCTCGTTCGATCGTGGCTCGGACGATCTCTATGCCGCCATCGTCGTCTTGGACGCCGAGTGTCTGGACGTCGTCGAGACGGGCCGCGCTCGCATGGAGGCGGTCTTCCCCTACGTCCCCGGACTGCTGTCGTTTCGGGAGGCGCCAGCTCTGATCGACGCCTGGCACGATCTCCAGACCGAACCCGACCTTCTCGTCTGCGACGGACACGGACGCGCCCACCCCCGGCGCTTCGGGCTCGCCTGTCATCTGGGGGTGTGGCTCGATCATCCGACCATCGGCTGCGCCAAAAATGTGCTCGTCGGCGACTGTCGCGCCCCCGCCCCCGAAAAGGGCGCCCATGCCCCCCTGCGGGACGACGACGAAGTGATCGGCCGTGCAGTCCGGACGCGAGACGAGATTAATCCCGTTTTCGTCTCGATCGGGCACCGCGTTTCGCTCGAGACGGCGACCCGGCACGTACTGGAAGTGTCGCCGACCTACAAAATCCCCGAACCCATCCGCGCCGCCCACGCTGAAGTCAACGACATGCGATCGTCGTGACGAAACGGGGACGTCGTACGCTGGAGAGATCGCCATCCCGGAGGAGGAAAGCTACTCCTGCGAGCTGGAGGTGATGGGGACGATTCGCTCGGCCGTGCGGTCCGGCTCGATGCCGTCTCCGAATCGATGAGCCCACACCTCCGTAATCTCGGCGCCGAAGAAGAGGATCTGCGCCGAATAGTACACCCAGAATAGCACCACGACGAACGACCCCGCTGCGCCAAAGATAGAGACGGTGCTCGTGTGCACGAGATAGAGGGCGATCAGACTGCGACCGACCGAGAAGAGAATCGTCGTCACGAGTGCCCCGACGAAGACGTCTCGCCATGCAATGTTGACATCCGGCAGCCATTTGAAAAGAAAGCTGAATGCCAACGTGGCGAGCCCAAACGAGAGGGCCAAGTACGTGGCCGTACTCACGTCGATGATATCTCCGATCCAGGGAGTCAGATAGGGGGACAGTCGGCTCAGCACCTCGCTGACGATCAACGAGATCAAGAGCATGGGACCGACGATGAACATGCTGACGATCGATCGACCGTACTGACGGGCCATGTCCCAGTACGAGACGTCCTCGCGAATCCGGATGCCCCAGAGTAAATCGAGCGACTCTCGCAGCGCATCGAAGACGCGAAAGGCCAGATAGAGAGTCGTCACCGTGCCGATGATCGTCGCCGTGATACCGGAGCTGGGGTCGCGCCAGTTTTCGAGCGTGCGTATCAAAAGGTTGCGAGCGTCAGGGCCCATGATGGTCTCCATCTGTTGGACGACCTCGGCCCGAGCGGCGTCCCGTCCGAAAACGAGCCCGCTGATCGCCGTCGCGATCAGGGTCAGGGGAGCTATCGAAAAGATGGTGTAAAACGCCATCGCCGCCGACAGGTGATTGCCACGTCCTCGACTGAAGCCTATCCCCGCCTCCCAGAGCACTTCATAGAGCGTGCGAGCGAGACGCTTGAGCTTGTCCATGCCGATCCGACCTTTGGAGAACAATCCGATGAGAGGACGTGTTGTCGGTCCAGAGATCCCTGAGTTGAGATGCGTGTGAAATGGATAGATGGCAGGTGATTAACAATAACATGCTCGTGATCTCGTGGCGAGGCTCTAGCGTTTGCGCTCCCACTTCACGCAGCGGTCTCCGCCTCTCGTGCCTCTCCAGCCCCATGTGACCCCCTCCATCAGCGGACGTCCGTGGCATCCTCGGCGTTCGGCTGATCACGCTCTCCACCGGGGCTTTCCCTCGACGAGCCCGGAATGAGCCGACGAGGTCACCCGATACTACACATGATAAACAACGAGAGACGTTCGTCGATATCGCCAACCGCCTCGAACCTGCGGCTGACAAAATGGCCTCCCCTCGATACGATACGCCGCCCAGACGATCGGGCCTCACACGGGCCGAGGTGGACTCGCGGCCTCTCCTGCATCGCCGACGTGCCTCATGCCATTTCGCAAAGACTACTTTCGCAACATACTCGAGCGCATCGAGGAGACCGCCGAGGAGCGAGCCGAGGAGGGGACTGGCGGGCGTGCGCCCGATTCGATCGAACGCATCGACCACGAGCTCGTCGACTACTATCGAGAGCGTCCGGAGGCACTTCGCACGACTCTCGACGAGGATATTCTCGATCCCCGAAACGGTTTCGACGCCATCGGCGACATGTTCTCACTCCGCACGGGTTTGATCCTCGAGTTGCGCGAGTCCGGACTCGATGATGCCACCGTCCTGTTTCTGGCTCGAAGTTTGCTGGTCGGCGTCGAGCGAGTTCTCGAGGATCGCACCCGCCTCCCGGCGCTCCCCAATCTTTTGGCCGATATTCTGCGCCAGGAGCGCATCACGCACGCCCTCTCGCTCTCGGAGGTCGGCGAAGCGTGGCGCATTCTCTTTGAGATCGAGCGCGAGCGCGAGCACTTTGCCAACGCCGAGGATGCCCTCTTTCATGCCCTCGAGCTCGCCGAGGCGCCGGAGGAGCTCATCCGCCGGGGACTGGATTTTTACAACGAGCTGATGGACTACACCGACGCACAACTCCACCGGGGAGGGCTCGAACGAGAGGAAGTCGATCGCGCCCGATGGGAACTGGTCGAGCGCCTCGACGCCCTCCTCTGAAAGTCCGCCCACAGCACGATGGGAGCACGACGTTGGGCCCCATGGGTGTGACCCAGATTCGTGGGATCTCGACGACGTGTGGTTGGGAGCACCGGCGGACCCGCCGGCCGATCATCGAGTCGGTCGACCGCAGACGTCGTGCCACGGCGTATTCCACGGTATCCGAGCGGACCCGGGCCCCGTGCGTTTCGCTCGATGATCCTCCCATCCTTGTCACGATGCGACGCTCGCCCTATGGGGTCACGGCCGATGGAACAACGTATCGGCTCATCTCTGTCTCTGAACATACGACCACACCATGACTGAGCGTATCGCCATCATCGGAGCGGGCCCCGCTGGTTCGGCGACGGCACTGGGACTGGAGCGCTACAGTGGGATCGAGACGATCATGTTCGAGCGGTACTCGATGCCTCGGCGCAAGGCCTGTGGCAGTGGCCTGTCGCCCTGGACACTGAAGTTGCTCGATCGCATGGGAGTCGGTCGCAAGGTACGCAAGCAGGCCTATCCCATCGATGGCGCTCGCATCGCCGGGAAAGATGGCGAGGGCGTCGAACTACGGGGCGAACACGAGACCGCGATCCTTCTCCGTCGCGATTTCGATCACCTGCTGGCCCGAGAAGCCGCCTCGCGCGGTGTCGAGCTGCGAGATGGCGTGCGCGTCAAGAACGTCGTCCGCGACGATCCCCCCGGTCCCGACACCCGAGGTGCGGTGCGCGGTATTCGCACCGGAACGGACGAGATCGAGGTCGACGGCGTGGTCGATTGCAGTGGCGCCAACGGCACGTTTTCTCGGGCCGATCGACCGGGACGGACCCTTCATACGCTCATGGGGTGGTACGAGGGGGTGCAGGATGCGTCCGACGTCGTCGAGGTGTTCTTCGACGCCTCGGTCAAGCCGCACTACGGCTGGATCTTTCCCGAGACCGACAAGCGCGTGAACATCGGCATCTGTTGTTCGGCGGACGCCGACGGTCCCAACGTGCGGGAGCGATACGAACAGTTCCTCGATCGTCGCCTCCGCGATCGCCTCAAAGGCGCCGACCAGCTCGATCGCCTCGTCGGCCATCCCGTCAAAACCAGCTACTGGGCGACCGATCTCGTCCAAAACGGCACGATCGCGGCGGGCGAGGCCGGGCATCTGGCCGATATGGCGACGGCCGAAGGAATCTACCACGCCCTGTTGAGCGGTTGGACGGCGGCCGACGTCATGGGCCCGATTCTGGAGCGAGGCGAGCGGCCGACCCCGTCTCGACTTGCGCCGTATACCGGCCGGGTCCGTCAGAAGCTCGGCATGCGGCTCGCCGGTGGACGTGCCCTCATGGAGAGTCTTCGCACGCCCATGATGGACATGCTCCTGCAGTTTCGCTCTTCACCTCCCGCCCGAGCGCTGCTGACCAAGGCCTTCGCCGGGCTGTATCACGGATGACCCCGCAAGGCTCGATTCGTCTCCGTTCTCCGTCTTTTCTCAACCGACGATACGCGCCGACATGGACCTCCACACGATTCGAGAGCTCGTCCACCCCGCCGATACGACCATCGCGCTCCTCGTACTCGATGGACTCGGGGGATTGACCCGGCGTCAGGGACGAGCCACCGAGCTGGAAGCCGCCCGAACTCCCCATCTCGACGAACTCGCCGAACGAGGTACCTGCGGCCTCCAGGTGCCCGTCGGGGCAGGGATCATTCCCGGCAGTGGCCCCGGTCATCTGGGATTGTTTGGCTACGATCCCCTCGACTATCAGGTTGGACGCGGCGTCTTGTCGGCCCTCGGTATCGGGTTCGAGCTTCAGGATGGCGATGTCGCTGCTCGCGGGAACTTCTGTACGATCGACGACGAAGGTGTCGTCACCGATCGCCGAGCAGGGCGCATCTCGACCGAGACGAACCGACAGCTCTGTGAACGACTTCGAGGGATCGACGTGCCGGGCGTCGAGCTGGACGTCGAACCCGTCAAAGAACACCGCTTTCTATTCGTGCTGCGTGGCGAGGGATTGTCGGGAGAGATCGAGGATACCGATCCTCATGAAGTGGGACGTCCGATCGGCTCACCGACTCCGACTGTCGACTCGGAAGCCGCCGAACGCACCCACGAGGCGATCGCTGACTTTCTCGACGAGGCGCGCGAGCGCCTCGGCGATCTCGAGCCCGCCAACGGAGTGCTACTCCGCGGGTTTGCCCAGCGCCCCAACTGGCCGATGTTCCCAGAGGTCTTCGGGCTCGAGCCGGCCTGTCTCGCCAGCTATCCGATGTATCGCGGGGTCTCGCGTCTCGTAGGGATGGACGTCGAGGCCCACGACGGGAGTCTCGAGAGCAAATTCGAGCGGGTCGGGGCCTGCGGCGACGACTACAACTTCTTTTTTATCCACGAAAAAGGGACGGATAGCAGTGGCGAGGACGGGGACTTCGATCGCAAGGTCTCGGTCATCGAGGAGGCCGACGAGCATCTCCCCCGTCTGCTGGAGCTCGAGCCGGACGTGGTGCTCGTCACCGGCGATCACTCGACGCCCTCGTCGATGAAACAGCACAGCTGGCATCCGGTGCCCGTCCTGCTCGAGGCCGACACGTGTCGTGCCGATCCCGTCTCTGAATTTGGAGAGATGGCCTGTCTTCAGGGTGGTCTGGGACGACGTCTGCCGGCGAAACGATTGATGCCTCTGGCCCTCGCTCATGCTGGACGCCTCACCAAATTCGGAGCGTGACGTCGACGTTCGGGCGCCACGATGAAGGAGCAGACGCCCCGAATGGGCCACGAAAGCCCGTACGAGCCCCCTGGCTACAGTTCCGCTTGTTCCGCGCACTGAATGCATCTCAGCGCCTGAGGCCTCGCCTTGAGGCGACTTACTGATATTGCCCCCCCGCACTCGACACATTGTCCGTAAGTCCCTTCTTCCATGCGCTCGAGAGCCGCCAGCGTGTCGGCTAGCTCCTGGCGGGTCGAGGGTTCGAGCTGGTTGAGGACCTCGTCGTTTGGGATCTCGAGCGGCTGATCGTCGAGATCCTCGTCAGGGGAAGGAGCGTCGTGGCGGAGCCCGCGTCGAACCTTGTGGATGCGGCGATGCAGCGAATCCCGCTTCGATCGCAACTTGGCTTTGAGCTCCCGGTAGTCTTCGTCATCCATGGTTGAGCGGGCACGAGGAGGAGCGAGGGACGTATTCGTCGTCTTCTTGTCGTGGTATTCGACTCACCTGACATCTTCAAAACATGAGAGCGAGGGCCGGGGTTTCAAACGAGTTCGCTCCCATATGGTCATCTTCCCTCCGGGGGATCGTCTTGGACGTTGTGCCAGCGCCGAATGAACGGGAGTTTGGCGCCGAAGTGTCGAATGAGCAAAAAGCCCACCAGTCCCGCCAACAAGAAGAGGATTGAGATGCGGTCGTTCATCGTCCAGGCCGACATCACTCCGAAAATCGCGAGCACGCTGCTCAGCCCATAGAGAACCCAGACGGCCCTGGGATGGGAAAAGCCGACATCGAGCAGAATATGATGGATGTGAGCCTGATCCGAGTGAAAGACCGATAAGATCATGCTCGGCGAAAACGTCTCCGAGTCGAGCATCCGACTGACGAGGCGACGTCCCATCGAATACAGCGTATCCAGGAGGGGAACGGCCAGAAGCTGCATGGGAATGATAAGCGCCAGACTGGTATGGCGCTTGAGGGAGGTATAGACGGAAATACACGCCAGCAGGAATCCCAGCAGTAATGCCCCGGAATCGCCCAGGAAGATACGGGCGGGATGGACGTTGTACTTGAGAAAGCCGAGACACGCGCCGGCCAGCAGCGCCGTGCCGGCCATGGCGAGCTCCTGATTGTTCAACAACGCGACGGCGAAGACGCCGAAGCAGGCGATGAATGCAATCCCCCCTGCCAATCCATCGAGTCCATCGATGATGTTGAAGGCATTCGTCACGCCGACGATCCAGAACAGCGTGAGGGGAATCGACCACATGCCGACCTCGAGCGGCCCCACGAAGGGGAGGGCGATGCGCTCGATCAACACGCCGCCGAGGAGAATCACGATCCCCGCGGCCGCGAACTCGACGAGCAGACGCGACCATACTCCCGCGTTGAACGCATCGTCGTAGAGGCCGATGGCAAAGACCCCGGTGCCCCCGATGGCCAGCGACGTAAAAAAGAGGGGCTGGTAGAGAAAGGACGTCCAGAGCCGAGGGATCGAGAGAATACCCAGGCTCACGACGATACCAATGGTGACGAAGATCGCGAGCCCCCCCGTGCGAGGGGTGGAGGTCTCGTGCACCTTGCGGTCACCCGGATGGTCGAGGATGTTCCAGCGTCGACCGAACTGGATGAAGTAAGGGGTGAGGATGGCCGTCAGGACCCAGCTGACAAAGAACAGCCCTATGGATATACCTGCGTCCCGACTCATGATGAGGGTCGAATTGTCGAATCATGCGGCATAAATGGCTATCATTCTTGATAGCTTGAAACGGAAACTTCGTCAAACTACCTCCGTGGCGGCGCATGAAGGCTCGACACTCGTCGACACGGGGCAATGGGGGGGCATTGGAATTCGGGGGATGACACCAGACGTCCCCTGGGCTGGCTGGAAGCCGGCGCTCCAACAGGCACCTTATCTCATAACCTTTGTCTCAGTACGGAACGTTCCCGTGCGTCTTTGACGCGAACCTCTTGGCTGACAGGTCACTTCAGCGACTCTCTGCTGGAGGGAGCGAGGCGACAACCAGCGTCATGCGATCATGCGTTCGATGACCATTGTCCCGAACGTGCCGATGGCTGAGTATGCGATCCAAGCATGAGGCATGCGAGAGCATCGCGCTCGATTCCCCGAATGAACGGCTGTGGTGGGACCTCGAAGCTCCGTCGAATCGCTCGGGCACATCCCCTCTCACGATGTGATCTGTGTATTTAAAATTTCATCTCGTCATGGGGCTGACGAAAGCGTTTCCTCGTCGTTCGGCGCGATCCTGCTCGACGAGATGCACCAGATGAGCCAAGAGACTGCGGGTCGCGATCGGCCAGACGGCGGGCGGCGCGTCGTCGTAGACCGTCGAGACGAGATCGCTCGCAGTTTGCGGGCTATCGGCCGTCTCGAGCGCCGTCTCGATTTGGCGCTCTCGGTCACATCGATGTTCGAGATAGTTCGCCAGTTTGCGCTGGGGCCGAGTCACGATGGCCCCGTGGGCCGGGAACATCTCGGCGAGCGGATACGACTGGAGGCGCTCGAGCGTCTCCATGTAGTCACTCATGTCGCCGTCGGACGGATCGATGACGACCGTTCCCTCGGACGCGACGATGTCTCCGGCAACGAGTCCACCACTCCGACGATGAAATAGAGCTACGTGGTCGCGAGCATGCCCCGGCGTTTGGAGGACATCGAGGTCGTGTCGCGAGGTATCGCCGAGTCGAAGCCGCTCGCCATCCTCGAGAGCCCGATCGAGCGTGTATCCGTCGAGATACGAGGACGCTTCGGGATGGGCCCAGAGCTCGGCGTCGAACCGCTCCATCACCTCGCCGATCGCTCCGACGTGATCGTCGTGGTGGTGGGTGGGGAGAACGGCTCGCACCTCGGCTCCGTCGAAGACGAGGGCATCGAGGACGTCGACCAGCAGCTCGATCTCGTCGGAGCGCGACGAGCCCGGGTCGATCACGACGAGCTCATCTCCGCCGATGATGTAGCAGTTGGTGTGTGTCGCGGGCGGAAGCGTCGGCGTCTCGAGGGGTAGCAGGCGAAGGCCACGATGGACTTCGAGCATCTCGGTATCGGCTCGCCTCCGACGTCGAGGAGGCGGAAAGCACGGACCCAGGGGACCGCGGGAGGTCGACGAGTCGGCGAGTCGGTCCAGAATGAGGCGAATGGGCGTCGAGAGGAGGACGTCGGCCTCGTGCCAGCGTTCGAGGGCTCGTCCCGCTTCGATCCAGTCGGCGTGTCGGTGTTCGCTCGAATCGAGCTGATCGACGAATCCATCGAGGTCGAGAGCGGTGACGTCGAGGGCAAAAAATTCCGTCTCGGAGTGGAAGTCGAGCCACGTCGGCGTCCGCCAGCGTCCGATCGGCTCGAAACGGCGGGTTGCGACCGTCAGCTCGGCCCGGGCGAGCAGCTCGGTGAACGTAAGCTCCTGCTCGACGACTTGCCGGCGGAGCTCCATCCAGTCGCCATCGCCCGGGGCGTCGGGCCGCTCGGAGTCGTCGCGATGCGTCGCCCATACGCCCTTCGTGGTCACGAGGAGCCCGGTTTCCTCGAAGAGTTCGCGGGCGAGGCATCCGTAGAATCGAGCGTCGGGGGCGACGGTGTTTGCCTCGGCATCCAGCGGGACAGCCTCGTCCTCGGGGCGAACGCGTCCGACGGGAAAGCCGCGAAATCCACCGAAGACGTCGCGCTCGTCCGGGCGTTTCGACCAGAAGACGACTCGCCCCGCGGGGGTAGTGCATATGAGGACGCCCCCCGACGTCTCGATCATGTCGTCCGAGGTTGTCATGGCGGGGAGGCCGGCTCGTGTCGTCTCACCGAATCGGAGAGTGTCGACGATTCGAGGCGATCGCAGTGCATCGTTCGTGGGCGCCACCGGCTCGCGTCGAGACCTCGATGCGGTTGTGGAGGTCGTGCCGTATGGAGGTCAAGAGGCATCGGGAGAGGTCGAACGAGAGGCTGCCTCGGAGGCATCCTTCGATTCGGCCGACTCCTCGAGCCAGGGCACGGCATCGGGATGTTCCTCCGATCCGCCCCAGTGGCCCGTTCCCAGCACGCTGAGTGCCGTCACACACCAGAGCCCGATGCCGAGACGTCGGAGTTCGGCTCGTGACTCGCGCTCGCCGCGCTCGAACATCCACGTCGCCAGCGCCATCACACACCACGTCATCCATCCCAGCGAGCGGTGGTAGCTCAGACCGGTCGAGCCTC
>JAQCND010000405.1 GCA_028274765.1 Bradymonadaceae bacterium | reverse complement strand
GGGCACGGGCCCGAGCCCGCCTCGTCGCCCCACGCTTTCGCACATGCCGACGGAGCGGGCCGACATACGGATGGTTCCGACAGAGCCATCTAACGATCCCCGAAGTTGGGCGTCGTCTCCCGTTCGAGCTGATCGAGAAACGTCTCCATGTGAGCGTGACGCCGCTCGGCGAGTTGCCGACCGATTGCCGTGTGCATGCGTTCTCGAAGCGTCAGCAACTTCTCGAAAAAATGGTCGACCGTGTACGTATCGTCGTCGGGGGGGCGCGATTCGGCCATGGGGTCGTCGAGGTGGCAGAGGGGCCGGCCCAGTTCGCCGCCGACCATGAACGTTCTCGCAATCCCGACAGCTCCGATGGCGTCGAGTCGATCCGCGTCGCAGACGATGCGGGCCTCGAGGCACTCGGGCTCGCGATCGGCCGAAAAACTGTGGCTCTCGATGGCCTCGTCGATGCGTTCTAGCTGATCGTCGTCGAACTCGCCGATCTCTCGATAGAAGTCGACGATGCGCTCCGCCGAGCGGCGCGAGGCCCGGTCGCGCTCCGGATGATCCTTGGGGAGATCGACCAGATCGTGGCCGAGCGCCGCCACGGTCACGACCTCGCGATCGGGGGCTCCGTCGGGATACGATCCGCGCTCGACCATCGTCTGGGCGTGTCGGAGTACGCGAACGAGATGCCCCTCGTCGTGACTCCCCTCGAGTCGCATCTCGTCCCGCACGAATGCGACGAGCGATTCCAGTCCGGGAGGATCGGCAATGGTGCGCGCCGTCTCGAGTAGTGTCATCGCGGTGCCTGTTGATTTGTTCGTGTCTCGGAGATTGTGGGGGTACCGGTCAGCGAACAGCATCCCGTGCAGTCGGCACTCGAATCGACCTTCCATTCGCCCCGGACGCCAGACTGCCGAGGACCAGTCTTTGAGCCGCACGTTTGGACGTCTCCAAACGCTCTTTATTCAATTGCCGTGAGATTGTGGGTCTCGACGATCAGACGTCCGAGGTTATTCGAGCCGTCGATGTCGGAACCCTCTGTGCTGTGTCGGCAGGTGACATGGCCCTTCATCTCGAGGCTCCGAATGCACGACCGAATCGAGATCGTCTTCACACTCCCCTCCGAGATTCCCACGTCGGGGCCCGGGTCGTCGCCGGCCAGCATGTCGTACGCTCCCCCTCGAATGTTCGAGGCTCAGCACGAACCGCCGGGATCACTGCCGTCCAACCGGGTGCGCACGGCCGACTCGACCTCGAAGACGTGTTCGTCGGTCCCGTCGATCTCGCGGAGGTGGCGAGCCAGTTTCAGCACGTAATCGACGTTGTCGCCGCTCGGACCACTCGCCCCGACCGCCCGGCGTGCAATCTGATCGGGCGAGGCCGGTCCTGCCCACTTGTCGTTGTCCGGGGTCGCCACGTAGGCCAGCGCCGAGGAGATGGGGTCGGGCTCGCCGTCGTCCGACGGGTGTACCTCGAAGATATGGCGCTCGTATCCTCCCTTTTCGCGCTCGTCGAGCTGCCGGCGTATGCGCTCGGCCTCCTCGTCGATCACGCGGTAGGCGACGCCCCAGCATCGCTCGTCTTCGTGTTCGACGAGCGTCACCACTCGTCCCGGATCGCCTGGCACGCCCCGATGGTCGGTCGAATATTGGTAGAACCGGCGCGTCCATCCCTCGACGAAGCCGGGGCGCCGCTCGGCGTACTCGAAGTTCGGTTTCCAGATGATCGAGCCGTATCCGAACACCCACATCGTGTATGCCTCGAAAAGTCAGCGTGTTGTCGAGCGGAGCGCCATGCGTGTCACTCGTCTCGGATCCGTGAGCCCTCGGGGCCGCCATCAGCCCCCGTCTCTGTCATGCGTAGCGGTCGAGCGCCTCTTCGCCCCACGTCTCGAGCGTCCCGAGCTCCCAGCAGAGATGCAGGATGGTATAGCGGTTGCGAATATCCTTGGCGTGCAGGATGGCTCGCCTCGCTCGCTCCGCGTCGACCCCGATGTCGCTGAACCGAACGGGAGCGTTGGCGGCTCGAAGCTCCGTTTCGAGCGATGCTGGCGTTCGGAGGGTCTCCTCGGTCTCGTCTATGACGACGCCCCACTGGTCGACGAGCCGCTGGAGGCGACTGTGGAGCTGATCGGGCGTCGGATAGGCGGGCTCGGCGTGTTCGACGACGGCCCCAAAGAGCGTGTCGAACCGCTCGCGAAGGGTCGACTCGTAGTCTTCCCAGGTCGGCAACGCCTCGACCCGGGCCTCGATGTCGAGATCACTCGGATCGAAATCATGGAGACGCCTGTAGAGATAGGAGGCACAGAGCGTCCCGACCCCGACCTGACAGCCGTGCAAGTCGTCAGGCTGGTCGAAGGCGTGGGCCGTCATGTCGATGTAGTGGCTGATGAGATGCTCGCCCCCGGACGCGGGACTCGAGGTCCCGGCCACGCTCATGGCGATCCCCGATAGCATCAGTGCCTCGACGAGCCCCCGGATCGCCGAGCGATCCCGGTCAGGGAGCCCGGAGGCGACGCCCTCGAGCGAGTCTGCGGCGCGCTCGATGATGGCCTGGGCCTCGTCGGAATGGGGTGTGTCGTTGAGCCGGGCCGACATCGCCCAGTCGGAGTTGGAAACCGGCTTCGACATCAAATCGGCGAGTCCACTGGCCATCATGCGCTCGGGAGCCTCGGCCATGCGATCGAGATCGGCGATGACGACGCGCGGCGCCGTGCAGGGATGGGTCGTTTTGACCCCGTCGGAGAGAATCGAGGCGATCCCCGACGTGTACCCGTTCATGCTCGGCGCAGTCCCCACGACGCCCATCGGACGCCCCCGACGGTGGGCCGCCATCTTGACCGTGTCGTTGATCGTCCCGCTTCCGACCGCGACGCCCGCCGTACAACCCTCCTCGCCCATGCGCTGCTGGCAGGCCTCGACGAGTTCGTCGGTACAGACCGGATGGTCGTACTCGGGCTGAGTCTCGATCCGGATCCCCACCCACGGCTGTCCGACCCGCTCGAACATGTCGGTCAGCGCCGAGCCGGCGGCCTCCCAGGTGCGGTCGTCGAAGGCGACCAGCCACGGCCCTTCGTCGAGGTGGCGTTCGAGCGTCTCGTAGCAGGACTCGATGGCCCCTCGTTCGATCTGAATAGCCCGCGTCTCGAGGCGATCGGCATACTGATCGAGATAGTGCTGGACGATGTTGTTTTCCATGGAAGTAGGGGGCACGTGAGGTTTCTGTTCGACGGCGGGACCCGCGCTCGATTCGACGATACGATACTCTCGTGTGTTTGTCATATCCGGTGGGGACCAGGACGGAGGGCGAGCGCACCGGCTAGTCTCGTCCCTCTACTCTGGCATTGGGCCGCGATGTCCGTTATTTTTCCATTCGACACGCTTCCGATACGAGAGGGATCGAGCATGGCGAGCATTCTAGTTGTCGAGGACAACGATACGCTGCGCGAGGGAATCTCGGAGGTTGTCGAGCGGATGGGGCACGCCCCCCTGACCGCTCCGGGCGGGCGCAAGGGACTTCAGCTATTCGACGAACACGCTCCCGAAGTGGTCATCACCGACCTGAAGATGGACGACGTCGATGGGATGGAGGTCCTGCGCTCGATTCGAGATCGGGATGACGAGACCCTGGTGATGATCGTGACGGCCTTCGGGAGCATCGAAAAGGCTGTCGAGGCCATGAAAGCCGGGGCCTTCGATTTCATTCCCAAGCCCTTCCCTCCGGATCTACTGGAGACGAAGGTCGGCAAGGCCCTCGACGTTCTCGAGTCACGCCGTGAAAACGAGCGACTCGAGCAGGAAAACGAGATGCTCCGCCGGGATCTCGACGAGACCAGGGGCTCGATCGAGATCATTGGTGAGTCGGAAGCCATCGAGATGATCTTCGAGCGGATCGAAAAGGTCGCCCCGACCGACAGCACCGTTTACATCCACGGCGAATCGGGGACGGGCAAGGAGTTGATTGCGCGGGCCATCCACGAGCACTCGACGCGACGGGATGGACCCTTCGTGAAGGTCAACTGCTCGGCGCTCGCCGAATCGCTGTTGGAGTCGGAACTGTTCGGTCACGAGAAGGGGGCCTTTACCGGTGCGCACGAACAGCGCATCGGTCGCTTCGAACTAGCCGACGGCGGGACGATCTTTCTCGACGAGATCGGCGACATCAGCTCCAACATCCAGCTCAAGCTGCTCCGCGTCCTCCAAGAGCGTGAGATCGAGCGCGTCGGAGGCGAAGAGACGATCTCGGTCGACGTCCGCGTGATCACGGCCACCAACAAGGACCTCGAGGAGGAAGTCGAGGCGGGCCGGTTCCGCGAAGATCTCTTCTATCGTCTCCATGTCGTTCCCATCAAAGTCCCGCCGTTGCGCGAGCGTCGCGGCGACATCCCGCTTCTGGTCGATCACTTTATCGAGAAGCTCGGCCCTCGGACCCGGAGCGACATCGAGGGCATCGCACCGGACGCCCTGGAAGTGCTTCGAGCCTACAAATGGCCGGGCAACGTCCGGGAGCTCGAAAACAGCATCGAACACGCGCTCGTCTTCGCCGAGGGCGAAGAACTCCACATCGACGACCTTCCCCCGTCGGTGACGGGACAAAGTGACGACGACGTCCTCAAGCTGCCCGAGGGCGAGCGAAGCCTCCCCGAGATTCTTGAGAATCTCGAAGAACAGCTGATCGTGCGAGCGTTTCGCCAGGCCGAGGGCGTCAAGACCGAGACGGCTGAACGGCTCGGCATCAAGACGAGTGCGCTCTACTACAAGCTCGACAAGTACGAGATCGACGAGAGCGTTCTCGACTGACCGATCGCCGTCCCCCCACCCATCCGAGTTTCGCGTCGAGGGGGCTGGCCCCGGCATGTAAGACGCTCGCTTTCGCTCATCCGCAGGGTCTCGTGCGTCATCCGGCTTTGAAGGATCACGTGTCGACGAGGGGCCATAGCGGACGTCGACGCGTCTCCCTGTTCCCGCATAGCGCACCGATTCAAGTTCCGGCCGACATCCTTGTCACAGGCCCGCTCTTTCGATATGCCTACCGCCCCCTCGTTCAAACGGGAGGGGGCCGCCGTTGTAGGGAGATGGAGACAACCGACAGACAGACCGCCGACGGACGGTTGTACGACAGATGTGGGCTCGACGATCGTGGAGGAGAGCCCGGATGCGCAGACACTCGTTTCGAGGCGTCTCCTCCGGATGGCTCCACTCTCCTCTCGGTCGAGCTCCGAGGTGTTTCGAGACTCATGTGTGTGGAGACGACGTATGCTGGATTTGAGCCAATACGGGATCGACGTCGACGAAGTCGTGCGCAACGCGGCGCCGGCCCGCCTGTACGAAGATGCACTCGCCTACGAAAATGCGGCGATTGCCTCGTCGGGCGCGCTGATTTCCTACTCTGGTGAGAAAACCGGACGCACGCCCAAGGACAAACGCATCGTCCGCAATCCAGAGAGCAAAGACGACGTCTGGTGGGGCGACATCAACATCCCCTTCGAGCCCCAGAGTTTCGACATCAATCGGCGACGAGCGCTCGATTACCTCAACACGCTCGATCGCCTCTATGTCATCGATGCCTTCGCCGGCTGGGATCGCGAGTACGATCTGAGCGTCCGGATCGTGACGAGTCGGGCCTATCACGCCCTCTTCATGCACAACATGCTGCGTTGCCCGACCGACGAGGAGCTCGAGAATTTCGGCGAGCCCGACTTTACGATCCTCAACGCCGGCCAGTTCCCGGCCAACCCCCACACCGAGGGCGTCAGCTCCGAGGCGAGCGTCAACCTCAACCTCGAGGAACGCGAGATGGTCATTCTCGGCACCGAGTACGCCGGGGAGATGAAAAAGGGCATCTTCACGCTGATGCACTGGCTGATGCCCGACCGAGACGTCCTCTCGATGCACTGCTCGTGCAACGAGGGCGACGAGGGCGACGTCTCGCTCTTTTTCGGGCTCTCTGGGACGGGCAAGACGACGCTCTCGAGCGACCCGAATCGGAAGCTGATCGGCGATGACGAGCACTGCTGGACCGACAACGGCGTCTTCAACATCGAGGGTGGCTGCTACGCCAAGACGATCGATTTGAGCGAAGAGGAAGAGCCCCTCATCTACAACGCTATCGACTTCGGGGCGATCCTCGAGAACGTCGAGTACGACGAAGGGACGAGAGAGGTCGACTACACCGACGACAGCATTACCCAGAACACGCGAACGTCGTACCCGATCGACCACATCGACAACGCCAAGATTCCGTGCGTCGGCGATCATCCCGACAACATCATCTTTCTGACCTGTGACGCCTTCGGTATTTTGCCGCCGGTGGCCAAGCTGAGCCCCGAGCAGGCGATGTACCACTTCATCAGCGGCTACACCGCCAAGGTGGCGGGCACCGAGGTCGGCATCACGGAGCCCGAGGCGACTTTTTCGGCCGGATTCGGCGCTGCCTTCCTTGTCCGACACCCGACGGCCTACGCCGAGATCCTCGCCGACAAGATCCGCGAGCACGGTTCGAATGCCTGGCTCGTCAGCACGGGATGGACGGGCGGCAAGTACGGTGACGGCCATCGCATCGATCTCCCCCACACGCGGGCCATCATCGACGCCATCCACGACGGCGATCTCCTGGAGGTCGAGACGACAACCGACGACTCCTTTGGCCTCGAAATTCCGCTCGAGTGTCCCAACGTCCCCAGCGAGATTTTGACACCGTGGGAGACTTGGGACGACCGCAGCGCTTACGACGAGCAGGCCCGTCAGCTCGTCGGATTGTTCCAAGAGAATTTCGCCGAATACGAGGAGGTTGCCAGCCAGTCGACGCTCGAGGCGGGACCGAGCGTCGAGTGACATCTGTGGGAGGGCGTCGTCGCCCTCCCGCCAGCAGGGGGCTCTGCGTGTTGCGTATTCTCTGCTGTCACGGGTCCATCCCCCGAGGTCACGCCTCCGACATCACGACGCATCCGACGCCGACGAAGGGGCCGACGTCTCCAGTCGGACCCGTTTGTCGATCTGGTCTCTCAACGTCTGGAGCACTCGGGGAATAACCTCACGATTCAGCCGGGGAAAGGTTTCGGCGAAACGATCGGCCCAGAAATCCCGCACGGCTCGCTTCGAGCCCTCGGTCGTCTCGTCGGCTACTCTTCGGTTGCGGCGCCGAAACATGTCGACGGCGCGCTGAAGCTCGTTCTGAGACATGGCGCCCGCCCCGGTTAGACGCCGCGCCTGGATATAGGGACGAATGCGAGCCCAACGACGTTCGGAGATGTCGACGCTCTCGCCCTGCCGCAATGTCCGATCGATCTCGGTGACGCGCGGCGCAAAGGCGTCCAGATACTTCTGATCGGCGTTGATGAACGTCATCTGCCCGGTGTTGGCCCAGTCCAGCGGCAGAATGAGCGCCCCCAGCGGAATCAGCATGAAGATGACCGCCCAGAACATCAGCGGGCGCTCTCGGAGGATATCGGGCAGCATGGCGAGATGCGGGTCGAGATGAGCCTTGGCTCCCGGAGAGAACGGGAGGAGCGAGGTGGCCAACTCGAGCAGAGTGTCGCCGTACGAACCGAGCTGTCAAGGGGACGGTGGCGCTCTTTCATCGCCTCGGAGTCGATGGATGGAGCGCCACTCTCCTGCCAGCCAGTTTCCGCTTGACTCCACGTCGGGGAGAGCGAGACGACGATCGAGCGACATAACGTCGTGCGATTGGCCCTCGTCCCCTCCGGTTCGACGTTTTCGAGATACACCTCGTCTTAACAGCCCTCCGGTGCGCCTGTGCGCGCCACCCGCCGCAGACCGGCCAATCGTTCAAGGGGAACCCCGGGCGCCGATGGGACGCTCCGGTTCGCGGCTCACTCCTTCCAGATCCCTGACAGCTCGCCGCTCCCCCCTCGTTCATGATCGTCGGCAGATTCGAGCGATTTGTTTCGTCAATACGTGAGATCCAGGCTATCGAGGAGGGAGACACACCCGATCGCAGACGTGTCACCGTGGTTGGAGAAGACAGGTCACCGACCGCCAGAGAGCGAATCTCAGCGAAGCCATTTTCACTCCGATCAGCGCCCCTCTCCTCTCCGCTGACATCCCATCCCCAGCGCGATCCCTCCTATCAACACCATCCCGTACCAGGGAACGGGGGACGACCCCCTCACCACCCGACATCCCTCGTTGACCCGGGCGTCCGAGCCGACGAACGAGCGCGAGACGGGCATGTTCGTCGATTGTGCTCGACGCGAGCCCGATCTCGATTCCGACGGGGAGGCATCGACCTGCATCGCGCCATCTCTCGGTGTCGATGCATCTCGTCGGTTGGAGGCATCCGGCATGGTCTCGTCAACTTCCGTATCGCCAGAGGGTAGGCCGGCGTCGGCGCCACTCTCGGGGGGTACGTTCGTATCGTCGACGGGCTCGACGTCGACCGGCTCGAGGTCACGGTAGCGCGCTCGGCTCGAGGAGGTCGTCTCGCGAGCCGAAGATTGAAAGTACAACGTCTCGATAGCTATGCGCTCTTCCAGATCGAAGGTCTCTCGAGGAGCGTATCGGGGCGCGATGCGGAGTCCGGCGATCTCGCCCGTCCAGGCCTCGTGCGTCTCGAGGGGCACGGCGATCGTCTGGAATCCATCACCCTCCGGCACCTGAAACG
>JAQCND010000401.1 GCA_028274765.1 Bradymonadaceae bacterium | reverse complement strand
GAGCCGGCTGGAGGCCCACTTCCGGCGGAAGTACAGGGGCGCTCCGAAGAAGCCGGGCCTTCCGGATCGACTCGATATCGGTTCGGAGCGCCTTGATACGTTCTCGACGTGAGCATTCCTGCGTGAGCCGGCTGGAGGCCCACCTCCGGCGGAAGTACAGGGGCGCTCCGAAGAAGCCGGGCCTTCCGGATCGACTCGATATCGGTTTGGAGCGCCAGCCTCCCTGCGTGAGCCGGCTGGAGGCCCACTTCCGGAGGACGTACAGGGGCGCTCCGAAGAAGCCGGGCCTTCCGGATCGACTCGATATCGGTTCGGAGCGCCAGCATCCCTGCTGGCACATGGCTTCAGCGACTCCCTGGCGGGATGATGGAGGTGGCATAACAAGGAACGAATCGTGAATGTGTGGCTTGTACCTCTAATGCAATCGCCTTGTCTGGAGGGTTCGTTTGACTCACATCGAACTCGCGTCAACGCTACGTGTGATTGAATCGCTGGTTTGCTCCTCCGATCCACTCGGCTCCATGTCGATTCGCCCCTTCGTGACGTTTTCGACCTTTTTGCTGGTGTTCGCCGTGATCGTTGGGGGATGCCATCGCGACATTCCGCCCCCCGACAACGCGCTCGAACGCCCCGAGCAACTCCGCGAAGCCATCGACGCGCGGATGGAGTCACTGACCAGTGCGCGATTCAAAGAGGTCGTCCTCGAGTACTTCGGACGAGACGAGCGCCTCAAGGTGCGTCAGCTCATTCTAGTCGAACGTCCCGACCGCATTCGGGTGCAGACGCGAGTGCCGGGGAGCAACGAAATCGTGAGCCTCCTGGTCTCCGACGGCGAGACGTTTGCCCTCCATCGTCGGCGGGACAACACCTTCATGACGGGGAGGCCGACCCGCCGCAACATCAACCGCCTGCTCCCGGTGGATCTGTCGGCCCCCGACGTCGTGCGCGTCATGCTCGGGGGAGCGCCCTGGGATCGATTCGAGCGCGAGCCCGGCGATCCTCGACTGGCATGGGACGGCGAGACGGGTCGATACCGGTATGCCGTCCGCACCGACGAGGGAGGCGAGCTGGCCATGCAGGTGCGTCCCACGGATTACGCCGTCGTCGAGGTTACCGAATACGACGGCGAGGGTGAAGCCATCTACGAATACATGACCGACGACTGGGAGCGATTCGAGAATGGAGCGCTGCCCACCTGGCGGCGATTCGTCTGGCCGGCCGAAGAGCTGGATTTCTCGCTGGACGTCGACGAGACGGAGGTGAACGCCAATCTTCAGGAACGTCTGTTTCAGCTCGAGCCGCCGCCCGGCAGCGAGGTCGTCGAGGTGGGGCGCGGTGAGGCGCGTCCGTGACGTCGTCGAGGGTCACTCGAAGATCATCCGTTCGGTCGTGTCGCGAAGTCGCTCGGCTGCGTGGGCAAAGAGGTTGCGGAGGAGCCGATTGCCCAGTTCGGGATCGTCGTGTTCGACCAGTCCCCAGAACTGTTCGCCAGGCATCGCCAGCAGGACGGTATCATCGACGGCGACGACGTCTGCGGACCGAGTCGTGTCGTCGTCGAGGAGGGCAAATTCGCCGAAATGGGCGCCGGCCTCGAGACGGGCGACTTCGCGACCCTCCAGTCGGATCGATACCTCGCCTTCTACTACCATGAAGAGACAACTGCCCCCTTCGCCTCGGTGGAGAATGTATTCACCGTCCCGGTACATCTGCCGATAGATGATGCGCAGCACCTTGAGGAGTTCCTGGCGATCGAGTCCCTCGAACAGTTCGAGCTGTTCGATAAAGCTGACCTTCCGGAGCGTATCGTAGGCGGCATTCTCCGAGGTGTCGTCGCGGGTTCGAGTCGGGACGTCGGCGAGGACGACCGTGATGTTGTCGGTGCCGTCGGCGGCCTTGGCGCGCTGCACGAGTGTCTCGATGACCTCCCCTCCCTGTCGATGAGCCACTTCGTCCAGCAGCTCCGACTCGTCGAGGCCATCGGTGAGCCCGTCGCTGCACAGAAAGAAACGATCGCCGGGCTGGACGTCGACAAAGAGGGTGTCGATATCGACGTGGGGCTGGGTGCCCACACTCCGGGTGAGGACGTGTTCGAAGCGAGCGACCTGGAGCTCACCCTGCTCGAACGCATCGGGACGTTCGCGCTTGAGCTTCTCGGCGAAGGTATGGTCGTCGGTCAACTGAAAGATACGATCGTCTCGCACCAGGTAGATGCGACTGTCCCCGATGTGGGCGATGAATCCGCCTCCCTCGGACAGAAGCAACACGTCGGCCGTCGTCCCCATGTCGCCATCGCCACTCTGGAAGATCGAGGCGTTGGCATGCTGGAGTGTCTCTTGTAGCGTCTGGAGGACGCGCTCGCGGTGTTCGTAATCGGTGGTCGGGTTGGACTGCCGCGCCAGTTGGGCCAGAGATTCAGCCCGTCCCTCGAGGCGCTCGATCAGTCGAGAACTGGCCCGTCCCCCTTCGCGTTTGCCTCCAATGCCGTCGGCGACGGCGAAGAGACCCGTCGCGGGTCGCAGGAGGTAGTCGTCCTGATTGGTGTCGCGAACGGACCCGGCATCACTCTGGGCCCAGCCTCGGAAACTCATGGTGTTACCTCGACGTGCATTGCATGTGGGATTGGACAGGTGAGCCAGGGATTCGACCGCTCATCCCCTCGAGGGCGTCTCGTCGCTCTCTTTGCACCTTGAAGAGGCTGTGGTAATCCCCAAGATGTTTCAATGGAGGGCATCGACGTGGGTCATCCTCTCGCCCTCGCCCTGGGGGGGACGACGGGACCCTGCGTTGTTGGGTGTCGATGATACGCTCGTTGATCTTATCAAGTCTCGGACGAATGTCATGTCGGACTGGCCCAAACACTGGATCGATCTCCCGCTGGCGGTCATCGACGTCGAGACGACCGGTCTCGAACCCGAAGATGATCGCATCATCGAGATCGGAATCGTCCATTTCGACTCGGGGGAGGTGCAGGACGTCTACGGTCAACTGGTCGATCCGGACATGCCTCTTCCCGAGGAAGTGACGGAGTTGACCGGGATCGCCGAGGACGATCTCGAGGGGAAACCGACCTTCGACGCGATCGCCGGCGAGGTGGCGGATCACCTACGCGGCGAGGGGATCGTGGCGTACAATCTCGACTTCGATCGCTCCTTCGTTCAGGCCGAGCTCGAGCGTTACGGAGAGAGCTGGCCGGAGGAGGCTCCGACCTTCGATCCGCTGGTCTTCGCTCGACAGTTCTTCAAGGATCGCCGCAGCAAGACGCTCGAGGACGTCGCCGAAGAGCTGGACATTCCGCTCGAGAACGCGCACCGGGCCACGGCAGACGCCGAGGTGGCGGGGCACGTGTTGTACGAGCTCGCCGATCGACTCCCCGACGAGCTCGACGAGCTGATGATGCTGCAGGCTCAGTGGGAACAGGCTCAGGCTCAGGAGCGTGCGAGCTGGCGAGACGAAGAGGCCTCGCCCTCCGAATCGCTGGTCGACGGCTTCGGCAACGATTCGATCGGACTCGGCCCCGCCTACGTGTACGGCGACGAGCCCGATCCGTTCCGCGCACTGTATCAGAGCGTACCCGAAGCGCAGGATTGAGGCGAGGCTCTTCGTCTCGGCCCTCGGCGTGAAGCCGGGCGAGCCCCTTCACACACTTTTTTGTCTCTCGCACGCCATTCGCTCCCGCTCATGTCCGACGCTTCCCCCCCTCCGACCCCCACGGATGACGATCCCTTCGTCATTCCCGCCAGGCTCCCGTACGAGACGACCTATCAGCCCTTCTGGAGTCCTCTGATCGGGCCGATCCGGACGCTCCTCTCGATGTTGCCTTCGCACGAGGATAGTCGCACGGGGCGGCAGTGGGCCAAGCGCATCCAGATCGGACTCGGAGCCGTTGCGCTCGGCATCGTCATCTTTGCCGATGGAGCGATGCTGCGTGCGGTCGGCGCCCTCCTCGTCATTGGTGCTCTGTCGTTGCCGATCTCGAAGGCCCGGAAGCGGAGCTACACCGGACGACTGCGGTCGCTCCAGGAGGGGCGGACGAAAACCATCACGCGCCCCGGCCGCATCGTCTACGATGGCTACCGCATTCTTCTCGAAAAGGAGGGCTCGAAGTTGAGGCGAGTGCTGACGGATCGAGACGAGCACACGCTCCGGCTCCATCGAGACGACGAACACCTCTATCTCAAGGTCGAACCCTCGTCGTCGGGGCGAGACTCGGACGCGATCTGGGTGGGGACCGCCGACCTCGAATCCTCCGATCTCGACGACGATCGGGATGTCACCTCGATCGACGACGATACGCCCGACCGGCCCGCCATCGTCGAGGGCGAGGACTGGCGTCGACTCTGGCAGGTACTTCTCGTTTCATGAATCAAACTATCGACGAGATCTTCGGCCCCGACGGATTTCTGGCACGGGCCCACGACGACTACGAGCATCGTCCCCTCCAGATTCGGATGGCTCGGGCCGTCGAAGCTGCGCTCGACGAGCGCCATCCCCTGATCGTCGAGGCGGCAACGGGGACGGGCAAGACACTCGCCTATCTGGTACCTGCGCTTCGCTCCGACAAACGCGTCGTCGTCAGCACCGGCACGAAGGCCCTCCAGGAGCAGCTGTTCCGCAAGGACATCCCTCTCCTGGAGCGTCACTGGCCGGAGGACTTCGAGGCCGCTTTGCTGAAGGGTCGGAGCAACTACCTCTGCAAGATGCGTCTCGAGGAGATTCAGTCGGGGCGACGCACCGTCCGCTCCGATCCCCGCAAGCGCCTCCAGACCCTGCTCGAATGGGCCGAATCGACCGCAACCGGCGACCGCGCCGAAATCGAGGGGCTCCCCGACGATTCGCCCATCTGGAACGAGTTGTCGGTCGGGCCCGATGCGTGTCTCCACACCGACTGCGACCATTACGACGAGTGCTTCGTCACGCAGGCCCGCGAATCGGCCGAGGAGGCGGATCTTCTGGTCGTCAACCATCATCTCTTCTTTGCCGATCTCGCGCTCCGCGATCAGGGGGTGGCGGACATTCTTCCCCCTTACGATGCCGTCATCTTCGACGAAGCTCACCATCTCGAGCAGGTCGCCACCTCGTTTTTTACGAGACACCTCTCGAACTACCGGATCACCGACCTTGTCGGAGACATCGAGCGTCGCCTCGAGGATGAAGAGCTGGAGGCGCCCGATCTTGAAGAAGCGCTGGGTGAACTCGAGGACGCCGGATCGGAGTTTTTCGATTACGTGTCGTTCGGACTGGACGAGGGACGTCATCCGGCCGAACGAGCTCTGGAAGATGCCCGAGAAGAGCGCATTCAGGGGACACGCGAGACGCTGGACGAGGCGCTCGTCGATCTCGGCGTGACGCTCGAGCGTCAGTCGGGGCTCGGCGAGGTGAGCGGCCGATTTCAGGAGCGTTGCGGGGAGCTTCGGGAGGCCCTCGAACTGGTGACCGAGCGCGACGACGACGATTACGCTTACATCGCCGACGTCCGCGATCGCGGGGTGTTTTTGGAGGCCGCGCCGATCGAGCTCGATCAGATCTTTCGCGACAAGCTGTTCGAGACCCACGACTCGCTCGTCTTCACGTCGGCCACCCTTGCGACTGGCGGCGATCTATCGTTTTTCAAGCGCCAGCTCGGTCTCGAGGCATCGGACGGGACGAGCGCCGTCTCGTTCGACGTCGAGGAGCTCCTTCTCCCGCCCGCCTTCGACTATTCGGAACAGTCCGTCCTCTACGTCCCGAACAAACTCCCGGCACCCGGAACGGACGACTACGAGGACAATCTCCCGATGCTGGTCGAGTACCTCCTCGAGATCACCGAGGGGCGAGCCTTCGTGCTGTGTACGAGCTACGCCAATCTCCACCTGCTGCACGACGCCCTCGAAGAGAACCTCGACTATCCCGTCTTCCAGCAGGGCGACCGCCCGAAACCGGAGCTGCTCGCCGCGTTTCGAGAGCAACACGATTCGGTGTTGTTCGCCACGCGCTCGTTCTGGGAGGGCGTCGACGTCAAGGGGGGCTCGCTGTCGATGGTGATCATCGACAAGCTCCCCTTTGCCAATCCCTCCGATCCTCTGACGAGTGCCCGACTCGATCAGCTCGAAGCGCGCGATCTCAACTCCTTTCGGGAACTGTCGCTGCCGTCGGCGGCGCTGGCCCTCAAACAGGGGTTCGGGCGTCTGATTCGCTCCCGAGACGACGTCGGGATCGTCGCCGTGCTGGACTCCCGGATCGCCGACAAGTGGTACGGACGCTACTTTCTGGATACACTTCCCTCGGCACCGGTTCGGTGGAGTGCGCCGGCCGTCAAACAGTGGTGGTACGAGCACGACCGCACGGAGGCAGAGCTGGAGCAAGACTCGTCGTGAGCCCCGAGCTCAGGGCGAGGCGCCCGGCGGCGGGCGTCGCCTGCCCTCGGGACCGGACCCGAGTCGATCCTGGAGTCGAACGCGAAGATAGCTCTGGAGATAATCGGGCTCGTCGAAGAGGGCACAGCCGACCGTCTCGACCCAGATGCCGGGCCCCCCGGACCCCGAGAGCTGATCGGGAAAGTTTTGCCGAGGCCACATGACGTTGAGGCTGCCCGGGACGTAGACGTGCTCGCCCGATCGGATACGCTCGACGATCTCCAGATCGTCGGGGGCTTTGCCGTCGCCGTAGAAGGGGGTGACGTTCGTGGCGACGAGACACTCTTTGTTCGAGACCCGGAGGAATGCATCGGAGTGGTTGGTCTCGATGGGATACGTCGTCGTGTCGTCGTCTTGTTCGACGAGCACCTCGCTCGTACCTCCGATGAGTTCGAGCATTTCGTAGTGATCAGGCTTGATGACGACCGGTTCGCGTCCGTCTACCGAGACGGATGCTTCGGCGTCTCCCCGGTTCATCACGTAGAGTTCGCCGCTGCCATAGAAGAATGACCGGTAGCCGAACCACCCGAGTCCCGACAGGTAGCCGGCGCCGCCCAGAAGCAGAAGGGCGATACAGCCGACCACGCCTCCAATCCACCATCCCATCGAGTCAACGCTCGATGGCAGTTCGTCGTCGAGGGAGTCGTCGAACTCGTCGGATTGTTCCATGGCTGATACTCCGGCGTCAGGAAGTCGTCTCCGAAGGGATTTCGGCCGGGGCGTCGCCGTGCAACCGCATCGTGCGTCGGCTCCAGAATCCCACCCAGACAGCGGCCGCGACGAAGACGGGCTTGGAACTCAACAAGAGAAACGCCAGCTCCGTTCCGGTCGCTTCGACGAGAAACGAGACGACTCCAGAGATGTTCGTGACGTGGGCGAGGATGGATAGCCACTCCATGTTGGACTTCTCCTCGAGGGCATGTGTCAGCCAGATCACGGGACGACGTCCGCAACACCTCAAGGATAATCATGGCGCGGGGTCGTGACCAGCACGAATGCCGTGGGAGCGGAGGCGAGCGCCCTGGCAACGTCTGGAATGTCTGCGCCCGACATCGAGGCGCTGCTCGAAGGACGGGCCAGGCGGATCGACCACAATTGCTTACATGCGAGCGGAGCGAGGCGGCAATACCTCCCAGACGGGAAGGAGCGTGACTCAGATCCGTGAGATTTCGACGACGTGTGGTTGGAAGCGCCGGCGGCCCCGCCGGCCGAGCATCGAGTCGGTCGACCGTAAACGTCGTGCCACGGCGTATCCCACGGTATCCGAGCGGACCCAACGAGAAGTGCGCGAGGGCAATTGCATTCGAGTTCAATTCGGCGTTCGAGCTCGCCAACTCTCTCGATGTCCTGATGTGCTTCGCCGTTCCGGGCCGGCTGGGAGCCGGCGCTCCATCGGTCGTCTACCCCGACATCCCTTCGAGCTCCTACTGGAGCGCCTCTACACTTCTTCGACATGAGCAACTTGCTGGCGCTCCAAAGGGGGACGAAGGTGTCCTCCCTTCGACGCCCCCCGGAACGTTCTTGATACTTTGCAGACGTGGGCTCCCAGCCGGCCTGGCATCGTAGCGCAATCGCGATCGAGGGCGAGCGATGCGTCGAGGAACGCCAAATCATCGAGATTTCCGGCGAGATCATGTGTTGGATCGAGCTCTAATGCGATCACCCTGGGAAGTGCGTCATGAACTGTTTACTTATTGTTGAATTGCGTGTACTTTCAGCTGAGAATCCCTCGTACTTCAAAGTTCATTTCAAACGACCTGTTTGCAGGGAATTGGAGAGTCGATTGGCGTCTCTGATCCCTCACTCACCGAGGAAGCGTCTACACGACGAAGGGCATGGTCATGTCGTCTGTTGACCCGGATGCCGATACGTCACCCGAGTTGCTTCCGGACGAAGAATCCGACGATTGGGAACACCACATCGCACTCGGCCCCTTCGAGCTGATCGAGTGCATCGGCGAGGGAGGGATGGGGGAGGTGTGGCGAGGCCGACATCGGACCGAGGACATCCCGATTGCCGCCAAGATCATCACGGGCTCTCACCGAAGCGAGGACAAGAGTCTCGAAAGATTCAAGCGCGAAGTCCGCTCGATCGCCTCGCTCAACCATCCCGGCATCATCACGGTGCTCGATTACGGCACGCTACCCGCCGAGATCGACCGGCAATCGTCGGGGCGATTCTGGCGTGGGACCCCCTACTATGTCATGGAACTGGCCGACGAAGGCTCGCTCAAAAAGTGGGTCAGGCACCTGTCGTGGTCGTCAGTCTACCACACGCTACTGTCCATTCTCGAGGCTCTCGGTCAGGCTCACGCCCGCCACATCATTCACCGCGATCTCAAACCCTCCAACGTCCTGCTGACCCAGAGCCCCGAGGGGCACGTGCGAGCGAAGCTCTCCGATTTCGGGCTCGCCTTTCTGCAGAACAATCGCACATCGGAGGAGCTCGAGAAAGAAAAAGCCTGTGGGACCCCCTTTTATATGGCCCCGGAACAGTTGAAGACGCGGTGGCGAGACTACGGGCCCTGGACGGATCTCTATGCGCTCGGGTGTCTGGCCTGGGAGTTGACGACCGGCGCGCCCCCCTATCGCGGCGACACCTTCATGGAAGTCGCCGAACAACATCTCCAGTCTCCGCTGCCGAGATACGACCCCGTCGCCCCCGTGCCCGATGCGTTCGAACGCTGGCTCCGACGGCTGCTCCAGGGCCATCCAAGCGACCGATTTCAGACGACGGCATCGGCCTCCTGGTCGCTGTTGATGATCGGAGAAAAATCGGGAGTCCCCGAGGACATCCCCTCACTCGCGGCGGACGGAGGGACGCAACATCTCGAGCTTTCGCCCCCTTCGTCGCCCCTCCATTCGCTCGCCGACGAGACGCTCCGGGGAGAGCAGGCGTCCCAGACCCTCGACGCCATGGCGCCGGAGACCGATTCGCGATTCGACCCGTCGGAGAGCGACACACCTCCTCCCCTGAAACACGAGCGCCCACCCCTTCCGTTGAGCTGGGAGACACACGACCGTTTCTCGACTCCCGATCATCTCTTGGGCGCGGGGCTGGAGCTATTCGACTTCCGAGAGATTCCCATGATCGATCGCGAGCCAGAACGCGATCTGCTGTGGCGTACGTTTGTCGACTCGGTGAACGCCCAGCGCACACGAGTCGCCCTGCTGACGGGAGGCTCAGGCCGCGGTAAAACCAGGCTCGCCCAGTGGGTTCGCGAGCGAGGTCACCGTTTCGGAGCGGCTCACACCATGGAAGCAACGCACGCCCGCTCGAACAGCCCGAGCGACGAACTCCTCACCATGCTCGAGCGCTTCTTCCGGTGTGTTGGGCTCGATCGCGAGGGCGTCGAGAAGCGCATCCGACGATGGATGGAACTGCGAGACATCGATACCCCCGACGAGCTGGATCTCGGTCGACTCGCCGCACTCATTCGTCCCGAAGTCGACGCCGAGGGCCGGCACCACATTCCCGTCGCAAACGCCGCCGAACGGCGTGAATACGTCCGACGCACATTGGATTGCGTCGCCCGCGATCGTCCGCTCATCCTTCAGCTCGACGATCTCCAGTGGGGACGGTCGACGCTCGAATGGCTGCGCCATCTGCTGGATGCTCCCAGACAGCCGGACGCGCCCATCTACTGTGTCGGGACGGTTCGTCCGGAATCGCTCGCCGGGCGAACGCAGACGCGACAGATCATCGAGTCGCTGATCGACCGAGAGGCAGTCGTCCATCAGACCCTAGAGCCCCTGGACGACATCGATCACCGCAAACTGATCGGCGAACTCCTGCAGTTCGATCCCACTCTCTCTCGTCGCCTCCTCGACCGCTCCGAGGGCAATCCACTCTTTGCCATTCAGTTGATCAAGGACTGGGTCGATCGCGATCTCATGGAGGTGGGGGAATACGGATTCACTCTCCGTAATTCGGCCGACCCCCATCTCCCCGATGATCTCTTCGATCTGTGGCGAGGACGACTCGAACGCGTCCTCGAGAACTACTCCGACGAGGCAGGCGTGGCGCTCGAGTTGGCGGCCGCCCTGGGACGCGAGGTGACCGACGATGAGTGTCAGCCCCTCAGCCGAATCGTCGACGTCTCGCCCCCGTCCGGTCTGCTCGCCGACCTCTTGCGCAATCGCCTGATCGAGCGAACCGAATCGGGCTGGCAATTTGCCCACGACATGCTCCGCGAGACGCTCGAACGTCGGGCTCGTCACGGGGGACGATGGCACCAACACAATCTGGCGTGTGCTCAAATGCTCGAAGAGCGCTCCTCGGGAGATGAATTCGACCGAACCTATCGCCTCGGCCACCACTATCTCGAGGCCGAGCGCTACGAAGAGGCGATCGATCCCCTCATCGATGCGCTGGAGTTGTGTGGGCGACGGAGTGACTTCGAGACGGCGAGCTATCTGGAATCTCGGCTCGACGACGCGTTCGAGGCTGCTGAGCTCCCCGAGAGCGATCCAAGATGGGGATGGTACGTCGTCGCCCGGGTCCGACTCCAGTATTCTCGGTCTCGAGGAGAGATGTCGGAGCAATCGATCGACCAGCTCGAATCCATTCGTGCCATGGGTGAGAAGTACGGACACGATTTCCTCGTCTCCCAGGCGCTCCACGCGATCGGTCAACGCTTCAAGCAAAAAGAAACAGATTACCAGAGAGCTCTCAACTACTATACACGTGCTCTCGATCGCATCGAGCCCGCCGAACATCCCAGTGAATACGGACGTGTCTGCCGGACGATCGGCGAGGTCCATCTCCGCCTCGGCAATCTCGAGGCCGCCGCAGACGCCGACGCACGAGCGATCGAGTTGTTGGAGGAGTCACCGGGAGCTCGAGCCAAAGCCACCTGTGAGCTCGGGCGAGTCGAACTCGAACGGGGGCATCCCCATCGAGCCCGCTCTCGGTTCGAGGAGGCACTATCGCTCTTCAAGGAGGTCGAATCCCCCCAGGGGATCTCCATCTCTCTCAATGCGCTCGGGGACATCGCCCTCCAGAACGACAACTTGGAGCGTGCCCGACAGTACTACGAGCGGGCTCGAGAGTACGCTCGGATCACGGTGGGATACAACGTCATTGCCATCGAATTTAGCCTGATCCATCTCCACACGGAACAGGACAACTATCAGCGAGCATTCAGCATCCTCGAGCGTGTACGGCGGGAATTCAATATTTCGAGTCGAGGTTACTTTAATCTCTACGAGTCCATCTTCGGTTTCCGATGTGCGCTCCACCTCGAACAGAACGACCTCGATCAGGTTTGCGATTCCCTTCTCGACGAACTCCAGTCGGCCTCGTCTCTACCTCTCGAACATCTTCAGATTTTGAACGAGACCCTCCGTGAGGCTCGAGAGGGGGGAGAGCGAGAGCATCTCGTCGAGGTGGCACGCGAGGTGGCTCGACACTGGCAACATCTCGACGAAGAGGAGCAGGCCCGGCAAATCTGTGAGATGTTCGACCTCGACGTCTCCGACGTCTTCGCCGCTTGATCGTAGCGCGCCACGATGTGCTCACATACGACGAGCCCCGGCTTCTCGGAGGGGCCGAGAGCATGCCGAGGCTCGTGGGCGGAGGTAGGGTTTGAGCGCAATCAGAAATCGAGCTCCAGCGCAGCCGAAGCCTCATCGAACCCGTACCATTCGGTCTGCAAGGCGCGCTCGTCGGGCGAACCTTGATAGTCGATCTCGTACTCGCCGATTCGCACGTCGGCGACGATATCCTCGACGACAGATTCGACGGAAGCTTCAGGGCCCTCGAAGTCGATCCAGCACCATCCCTCCGATGAGACCGTGTATCCGCCGATGTCCTCACCGTCGAGGGCACCCTCGATATCGTGGATGAGTTGACGCTGTTCCTCTTCATCGAGAGGATCAGTCGTCGCAGCAATCATACGAATACGCTTCAATCCCATGGTATTACTCCTGTATGAAAGTGATTGCCAATAGGACTCCCCCGAACATGGGAATTCGGGCCTAACAGTTTCATATCACATGCCACTCTATATGTTCAAGCCATTTGCAATACGTCCATTTGTCTGGGGGTGTCTCGTCCTCGCGGGCGCCCTCGTGGAATGTCGCGACGCCACCGAGGAGACAGATTCCGATCGGGCTCTCCGGCGCAAACTCGAACGACAGGCGGCCGCTCGTCCTCCGGAGGCGTCGCTGCGGCTCGGGGTGATCCATCACCTCGACGGCATCCCAAGCGGGGGCCCCGTCGAATGGACGATGGAGGGCACAACCGTTCAGATCGAAGAGGCTTATCTGGTCGTCTCGGCCATCGAGGCTCACGCCTGCGAACCCGGCGTCGACGACTACAAGACGCCCGCCGGCCCCAGAATGCTCAACGATCTCTCCGACTGGGTGGTTTCCCACGCATACGCTCACGTCCCCAGCTCCGCGACCCGCCTCGGTACGCCATTTGTCGAGAATCTCCTCGGCGAGAGTGGTCGCGCCCAGATCATCGGTTCGATCGCGCCTCCCCCCGCGGCCTACTGCGAACTCCACGCCATCGTGGCGCCCGCCGACCGGGACGTCGCCAACTCGACCTCCGTCCGAACCGAGGCGATTCGGGGGAAGAGTCTGCTGGTACGGGGACGGACGCGCGTCGACGGGGCAGACGACTGGGAGGACTTCGAGTTCGGCACCGATAGCGCGCGCGCCATCGAACTTCGGGCTATCAATCCCAGTACCGGGGAGTCACCGCTCGTGCTCGACTCGTCGACGGCGAGCGCGATGCTCTTGATCGACAAGCGCGTTGATCCAACGTTGTTTGAGGTCGCGGAGTACGATACGGCGGCCGCCAACACCATCCTCGAGCGGCTCATCGACCGTTTCGAGATCCATACGTTTTGACGCTCTCGCGGCGGCTTCGCCCCTCCAGTCTTTCACCTTCCCAAGAGGTTCCATGACCCGGGCTCGTCCCGACACATTCGTGTTGCTCGCTCCCGTCTCCTGGTCGCTCGACAACGCCGAGACGCTGACTCAGATCCATGCCGAGACGTGGCAGGAAGAGGCGACCTATCAGTTCGGTGACACGCCCTCTCCAGAGGAGGGCGAGGCGCTCGATATCACCGCCGCCAAGAACGACATCGAGGCGACCGGCACCATCGCGTTCGAGGATGCGACGACGATCCCGATACTCGTCGAGGACGAGATGGAACGGCTCGAAGACGCGGTCGGGACGGGCAAGGAACCCTTTCAGGCCTCGGCGATCGCGCTACTTCGCCAGCATTCGGCTGTCTGGCGCATCGTCGTCGACAGCGATTCCGAAGCGGGCACGGAGCGAGCGCTACGGGCGGGACGCATCATGGGGACGCTGGCCCATGCCGGTGCGGCGTCCGTCTTCTTGCCGGCCATCGTCGAGATGCACTCTCCGAGTTTCATCAAAGAACAGACCAAGGGACTGGGCCACGAGCAGTCGTTGGCCAATCTCTTCGTGGGGGCCTGGGACGAGGACGACTGGATGGCGACTCGAGGATTGACGTGTTTCGGATTTCCCGAGCTCGAGACGCCCGTCGAAGGGGGGCTGAATGCCGCGTACTTTCGTCTGATGGATACGGCGTCCGAGATGATCGCCCGGGAGGAGCCGTTTCCCATGGGGAGCCGGCTCGACATCGGACCGGCGTCTTTCGAGATCGAGGAGGGGCGACGAGGCCCAGAGGACGAACAGGTTCCAATCTCCGGAACGTTCGGCGTGCAGACGCTCGTACCGTCCTGAGCGATGCGGTCGGAGGTGAAGACGGCTTGGTCAAGTCCGTCTCCAAACCGCTCGCCCCTCGAGCCAGGCCGGCTGAGAGCTGGTCTCAACACGATCGGATGTTGTCCGAATCACCGGCATCTCCGCTGGCTTGGTCCCCAAAGTGGCGAAACATTTTGAAACGGGCTCTGATGGCAGAACGTCACGTTGGGTCGTGAGTCCTTCAGGGAGACTCGGGCCCGTCTGTCTTCCTGGCTGC
Organism: Bradymonadaceae bacterium; assembly: GCA_028274765.1. GTDB lineage: Bacteria > Myxococcota_A > Bradymonadia > Bradymonadales > Bradymonadaceae > CAJXPB01. Next base: position 12,553 of record JAQCND010000401.1, on the reverse strand, counting down.
TCCTGCACCCGACGTGGGTTGAATAAGGCGACGAAGTGGTGTTGTACTGCCAAATGGGAGCGCTCCGGAAGCTACCCGGGGTTTGGAAACCAATTCTCAGTTGATTTGAAGCGAGGGCGTGTCCTCGAGCGACTGGTCGTCCGACGAGGATCCTGTTTTCTCGGGCTGGAGCGTCGGCGAGCCCAGGTCCCAGTCCTCGTACTTGTTGGCGGACTCGGGTCCGGCGAACCACTGGACGGCCGAGAACAGTTTGTCCTCGTTGTTCAACGAGACTTCCGCCTTGGACGGAATGTAGACACCGGTGTGGGGCTCCAGGGGATATTTGGTCCCATCGACGACGAGCGTTGCCTTGCCGCGAAGGACATAGAGATACTCCTCGGTAGGATCGCGATGTGTCGGGAGCGTCGCGCCCGCCCCGACCCGGAGGAGTCCCATCCAGGCGCTGTCCCCGGAGGCGATTTCAGCTATTTCGACCGCCGCATCGGGAGACGTTCGTACCTGACTCTTGCGATGCACGACACTCTTCTGGGAGCGCGGCTTTTTGCGTCGTGCTTTGCGCGGACGCTTCCGGGCGTTGCCCTCCGTCAGGGCCAGCTCCCCCACCCGCCAGGCACTGTAGCGGTTGGCAGCTTCGGGCCCGGCGAAAAACTGGAGAGCGACCAGCAGGCGGTCACTGTTCTCGAAGCTCATCTGCGAGCCGGCCGGGACACGAGCACCCATCGCGGCGCGGAGCGTCTGAGACTGACCGTCGACGGTCAGGGTCCCTTCACCGCGCAGAACGAATAGAAACGTCTCACTCGTCTCGCGCCGCGCCTCGAGGGAGGCTCCGGGCTTGATGCGGAGTTTACCCAGCCAGGCGTTCTCGCCCTCGCCAAAGAGAGTGACCTGAGACTGGTTTTCGGGAGACGTGCGAGTCGGCGCCAGCCCCTCTTTCATGATGATGGTGGGACGGGCATTCGACTCATCTTGGGCCCAGACCGTCGAACTGCCCAGCCCGAGCGAGGTCAACAACACCCCGAGGGCCGCTAGAGCTGCAACTCGTGTGCGTCGTGTCATGGAAGGGTCTCGTCGCGTCACAGTGAGTATAGCCGTCTCGTCCAATCGAGATCACCGGGGTTGCGTCAGACGCGCCGACCGTCGATCATCCCCTCGCGGGGGAGATCGAGCGTGTCGCCGCGCGACTCGCCGTCGTGCCAGGCCGCCAGGAGGATCTCGGTCGTCTTGCCCCAGGCGATGCGTCCGTCGGCGTCGATGCCGATGGCGCCGAAGCTCCGGTCGTGTTCTTCGGCCTCCTGAAACGATGTCTCGAAGGCCTCGTGTATCGAATCTCCATCCGTCACCCGGACCGCGATACGGGCCGCCAGGCACTCGTCGACGATATCCTCGCCGATCCCCGTGCAACTGATCCCGGCATCTCGACAGGCGTAGTTGCCGGCGGGCATCGCCGAATCGCTGACACGTCCGATGTGTTCGAAGCCCCGTCCCCCGGTCGACGTTCCGGCCGAGATGGCCCCCTCGGCGTCGCGAGCGACCACGCCGATCGTGCCGTGACCGTCCTCGAATCCCCCTCCGATGACGTCGGCCATGTCGGAGTCGAATCCATCGCGTCGCTGTCGCAGCCACTCCTCGAACCGCTTGCGAACCGTCGGATCGTAGACGGGGACGTCGAGCTCGCGCATCAGCTCGTCGACGCCCTCGTCGGCGAGGACACGGTCGACACGATCCTGGAGATGACTGGCGAGTTCGATGGGGTGCTGGAGGCGCGAGGCGTTGATGACTCCGCTGAACGCCTCGTCTCGTCCATCCATCAGGGAAGCGCTCATGCGGATGGCTCCATCCGACTGGAGGACACTCCCCGTTCCTGCGTTGAAGTGCGTGTCGTTTTCGAGGCGTCGACATCCCTCGACGACGACCTCGTCAGCTGGTGCCCCCTCGGTCAACTGTTCGAAAAGAGCATCTCGTATCTCACATAACGAGTTCTGCACGGCTCGACGCCGGTCACCGTCTTCGAGGCGGCTCCCGGCCCCGCCGTGGAGAATGAGACGGGGCCGTCGTGCCCCGGACTCCGTCGACGTCTCATCCATATCGTCGGGTCCTCTCGTGTGAATGAAGTGAATGTCGTCTGAAGTGAGCTGCTGACATTGGCGATGTCGCCATCAACGTAGGTTCCCTCGGCGCTCGAGGCAAGGTCGGCGGCTGGCGAGGCACAAGCAGCACGTGCGGCGGTGTGATCGTCGTCAGGTCGCTCCACTCCCCTTTGAGGGTCGCTCGACAACGTGCCAGCAGGGCGGCTCACGTCACAGACGCACAGGCATGTTCCAGACCCATAGAGACGCTCCGGGCCCGTATCGAGTCCATTCGGGAGATCTGGCTCCGGAGTACCGGCGTCCTCGCCGGCTCACATTCGCGACGATTCCATGTCTTGTGCGATCGCTCCGAGGTCGGCGGGGAGGCGAGCTTTTCATTCCTCCCAGTGGTCGAGTTTCGGCAAAATGAGTCCGAAGAACACGTGATTCGAGGAACGATAGCGCCATCCCAGATGTTCGCGGCACCTCCGGCAGATCACGACCTGCCAGGCGTATCCCTCGAACCAGGTAAACTCCGAGGACTCCTCGCCGATGGCTCCACATCCGGGCGCCTCTTCGAAACATCCGATCCGATAGAGCACGCCCGCCGGATTCGCACAACTGTGCTCGAAGCCCCCCTGGATGGAGGTCTTGTGATCTTCGCTCGTCACTTCGTGTTCACACCGAGCACAGACGATGGCACGCTCATCGTCCTCGCCGGAGTCGAGCGCCTCCTCGACAATCTCCTCGACGTCGCCCTCGAATGTCTCCCCCTGGTCGTCCTGTTTGAGCAGTGGCTCGGCACGTCTCGACACGTCGTCTCCCGGTGGCTCGCGGTCTCGATCAGGGTCGAATGGGTACGACTCGGCTCGCGTTGCGAAAGTACACGGAAAATCCCTTGAAGCGAGGCAGATGGCGCGCGTTGGGATCGTCGCCCTTGCGTGCCTTGGCGTTGTCGGGCTCCAGAAAGACCTTTTCGGCGGAGGGCTGGACCTCGCAGCGATACGCCCGGCCCATGTGCGACCAGGTGCGGGGGAACTCCTCCCGCCATTCGTCGATCTTGTACTGGGCGACGCCGAGATGTTCGGTCAGATCGGGACGGAGATCGTCAGCCTCCAGCAACATCATGTCGTCCGACTCTCGGAGTCCCAGTTCCCAGAGTGTGTCGGCCACAAACACTTCCGGATCGGGCGGCGACGTCTCCACAGGTGCCCACCACCGCTCCTCCGCGGGCCACTCGCCGAAGACGTGCCAGAGATGGAGATCGTCTCGAATCGTCTCGGCTGCTCCGTCGAAGAGGCGTCCCTCCAGGACGAGTTCGGCGACGGCCTCACAGAGCCGACGTCCCTCGAGTTTGCGCTGTTCGCGACGGAGCGTCACACCGGCGTACTGGCGTTCGACCGTCCCGACGATGCGCGGAACGCCCCCCGACTGCCCCTTCAGGCGCACCGAAGTCGCGATACGTTCGCCGAGGCCCGCGTCGGCGAGCTGGTCGTAGGTGGCCGGCAGGAGCATGCTGCCCTTGCCCCGCACGCCCGTGCCCTCCTGGTCGCCGAGCCAGAAGAGATCCAGAATGAGTCCGGCGACTGGATAGTCTAGCTCTTTGGAACGCACTTTGGGATCGACTGGCGGCCGAAAGGGATAGACGTCCAGCTCGACTTCGCCGTTGGCCCACGGCTCCGAATATCCCTGTTTGGGTTTGCCGTCGATGCGGCGGTCGAGGGCGCGCTCGCGAAGGACGAAGGCAAACTCGGGGAGGCGCTCCAGCAGATAATCCCCGAGACGCTCGACGTCCGGCAGGTCGGCGTCGTCGTCCCCCGGATGCGAGGCGGGCGCGTCGATCATGTCTCGCAGACTCGCCGACACCTTGCGCGCCTCGTGCCAGGCGGATCGATGGAGGCCATGGCGGTCGGGCTCGCCCCGGCGGAGGGCCGTGATCTGGGTGTAGGGCTCGTGATCGCACTGTTTGAACAGTTGATTCCGATGGTGTCTGACGTCGCCCTGTTGCGAGCCCGAGAGCATCCCCAGCGACAGGACCAGATCCGTGCTCCGCTGCAGGAGAGCCACCAGATCGGCCAGCGTGCCCTTCAGATCGTCGGGGGGATCGACGAGCATCCGAGCGTCGTGGGCGTCGACGGGGAGTTCGGAGAGCCGACGGCCGAGCGAGGTCAGATGCCCCCGGTCGTCGAGCGCGCCGATGGCCTGGAGACGTGCTCGGGCGTTCTCGATGGCGAATGCGGGCGGATCGTCGACCCAGGGGGCCTCGTCGAAGGTGTCGCCCTCTAGGCCGCAGCTCGCCGCGTGCAACAGCACCTCGTCGAGCTCGATCCGCTCGATCTCGGGCGAGGTCGTCTCGTCGGGGCGGAAGCGCTCGCTCCAGAGTCGTATACATCGTCCCGGCTGGACTCGGCCCGCGCGTCCGGCGCGCTGATCCATCGAATCCTTCGAGGTCGCGACGAGCGCCAGCGCCGAGCGTCCCCCTCGGTGGATCTTCATTTTGACCAGTCCGCTGTCGATGACGGTCGTCACGCCGGGAAGCGTCACCGACGTCTCGGCGACGTTGGTTGCCAAAAACACTCGCCGACGATCGACGTCCTCGTCGAAGGCTCGAGCCATGCGCGACGGCGGAAGCCGGCCGTGGACTTCGAGCACTTCGAGGTCGTGAGCGTTGGCCAGCCCCTGGAGGGCGCGGTCACAGTCGCTGATCTCGCCCTTGCCCGGCAGGAAGACGAGGATATCGCCGCCATCGTCGTCGGGCGATTCGACGACGTCGGCGACGGCATCGGAGACGCGATCGGCCAGATCGCGAGCGGAGGGCGCGGGCGGATCGCCCCGGTATGCGATGTCGACCGGATGGGTGCGTCCCTCGGCCTCGACGAGATCGCCCTCCAGTTGGCGGGCCAGACGCCCGGCCTCGATGGTCGCGGACGTCAATACGAGGGGACCGAACTCGGGCTCGTCGGCCTTCGCCTGGAGAATGGCGACGACGAGGTCGACCTCCCAGCCGCGCTCGTGAAATTCGTCGACGACCACGCCGGCGAAGGGCCACGGGTCGTCGGAGCCGAGCATGCGGAGCGCCACCCCCGTGGTCGCGAAGATCACACGGGTTCGATCCGAGGTGCAGTCGTCGAACCGCACCCGATATCCGATCGACTCGCCCGCCTCCTCGCCGCGCTGCGAGGCCAGATATCCGGCCAGCGACCGGCACGCGACTCGACGGGGCTCGACGACCAGCATCGGACCGTCGAGGGACTCCTCCATCCAGATCGGAAGGCGAGTCGACTTCCCCGAGCCAGTCGGGGCGACGGTGATGGTCGGGGTCGTGCCATCGAGCGTCGCGAGAAACTCCTCTCGGACGTCGTCGATCGGAAGTGTATCATCGCCAGACTGAGTCACGTCGCGTCACCGTCGAATCTCGAACGAATCGAATTCGCCGGTCGACTCCGTCCACTCGACCTCGACCTCCTCGACGCGGGCGGCCGACGGCCCCTCGTGCGCCCAGTCGACTACTTCCTGAACTTCGGCGCGAGGTCCCTCGATGACGGCTCGGACCGTCCCGTCGGGGAGATTTTTGACCCAGCCGGTTAGGTCTCGACGCCGCGACTGATCTCGCGTGTTGGCCCGAAAGAAGACTCCCTGAACTTTGCCGTGAATGCGAAGTTCGGCTCGTGCGGGTTCGTCACTCATCGCGTCCCTCCTGACGTGGTATCGACATCGTGTATCCCTGGCAAACGAGTGCGAGCCTTCAGGGGCGCTCATCCGAACCAGCGGGTACAGATTCTTCCGTCTGAACGAGCGGGCAGAACTTCACTGCAGCTCGGAGCCTCTCCGCTGCGGCATATCGTCGAGCGGAGCGCGCACACTGGAGGCGATCGCGGATGTCATCACGACGATAAGAACATGGCGCGAGGTCGCAACCGTCGCGGGGGTTCGGGCCAGGGCGATCGCATTTGAATGTCTCATCCCCTCGTGGTCGACTCGCTCCCCCCGCTTCGAGGGGTCGCTCGTCGACTTGCCAGCAAGCTGCTGGCGCTCCAAAAGGGATACGAAGGTCTCCTCCCTCCGACGCCTTCCGGAGCGCCGGCTCCCAGCCGGCCTGGAATCGTAGAGCACTCGCGATCGAGGGCGAGCGATGCGTCGAGGCACGCCAAGTCATCGAGCCCCCTGGCGAGATCATACGTTGGATCGAGCTTTAATGCGATCGCCCTGAGGTTCGGGCTTTCGTTCGCGTGGTCCCCCGAGCGTGTTTCGGAGGGGCCCCTCCTCGTCTCGGGACGAAGGCACTGATCTCGCTCAGTTTCGTTTGATCTCCCACTTCTCCTCCCTAACTTCGTATCGCAGTATGTTTGAGCTACTCAACAGTGTCTGATGTGCGATTGAGGAGATACCATGGCCAATCGAGACAACGTCACGTTCGACGGCAATCCCGTTCAACTCAGCGGTCGCGATCTCGACCCGGGCGACCGACCGGATGACTTTCGGCTCGTGCGCGATCTTCCGGAAGTCATCAACTGGGGTAATCAGCAGCAGGGCCAGGTGCACATCATCACCTCGGCTCTCTCGGTCGACACGCCGGTCTGTGCCCATCAGTTCGAGGCGTTCAACGAGAGAGCGTCCGATCTCGGGGACGACATCGAGGTCTGGTACGTCAGCCGCGACCTGCCCTTTGCGCTCCAGCGATACGCCGAGGAGCACGACATCGACGACATCGAATTCTTCTCGGACTATCGCTTCGGCGAATTCGGAGAGAACTTCGGGGTCCACGTCGACGACTTCAATCTCCTCGCTCGGAGCACCTTTGTGATCGACGGGAACGGCGAGGTCATCTACCAGGAGATCCTCTCCGAGATCGCCGACGAGCCCGACTACGACGCGGCCATCGAGGCAGCGCGCGACGCGGCTTCGAGCTGATACGCTCTCGAGAGGTAAGTTTCATAACGGCCGTCGTCCCGAGGCAAGCTCCGGGGCGGCAGCTTTTTCGATATTGATCAACTCGGCGACGGCCCCTGGTTCGATTCCGGCCATGTTCGGTCGGAGATACGGGAATGAGACAAACGCATGTCGCGTGTCTGCTCGACGCTTGTCCTCCCCCCCGCTCCTCTTTTGCACAACGTATTTACACGCGATTCGACTCCGAAAAAACCAGTAATTTGCCCGAGCGGCACCTCGGACGTCAACGCACCTCTCCACCCTGAGAGCTGATGGAAACACGTCGGCGCTTCAGCCCAACGTTTGGGTCGAATGGCGAGAGAGTTTGAAACTAGTCTCCCAACGATCCGCATGTCTCGATACATCATACATTGCATACTGGCGATCACCTGTCTCGTCGGGCTCAGCAGTTGTTCGACGGCCAAGACGACCAAGACACTCGGCGAGTACGGTATCCCGGCTTACAAAAGTGGGGTGGTCGGATCGTTCTCGGTCGCCAACGTCGCCGAGACCCGAGAAGAGACGACCTCTCAGGGCTATTTGGACGTATTCGTGCGTCACAAGGAGCTCGGCACCACTTACGAGATCGAGTTCGAGGAGGGGGGACGTGCTTCGCCCTTCTTCATCATGCTGCCCCCGGGCACTTATCGATTCGTGCGCGGCGAAACTCGAGCTATTCCCCCTGGACAACCCTCCTACGATTGGCGAGGTCCCCCTGTCGAATTCGAGGTGTCGCGGGATCAAGTTACCTGTATCGGGACCATCCGATTTGAACGCGAGGGAGATCGAACGTCCTTTCCCATGAAGGCGACGCTCGGCGACAACGTGTCGGGGCAATGGAGGGTGGCATCGGACTCGTGCGACAGCCTCGCCGAATCGGTTGGGGAACTCTACCCCAAGTTGAGAAAAAAGGAGATGCCCACCAACCCAGCCGAACTCAAAGAGATTCCCTCCGAACAATCGGGCCCCGAGTCGGCATCGCGACAGAAGTGATCGAGGCTCGAGATCTGGAGAGGGGAAATCTTCTGAACTTTCGTCCTCCGAATCTCCGCTCAAGCGTCCATCAGTCAGCGCTGCCACTCGAATACCTACAACGCGGCCACCTGCGACGACAGGACTCAAAACCAAAACGAGACGGACGTCGACTGCGGGGGGCCGAACTGTTCGCCGTGCGCCCCCTCCAAGGGGTGTAATCGAGACAGCGACTGCCAGAGCGGAATCTGCGGGGGAGGCACCTGCCGGGCGCCCACATGCTCGGACGGCGTGAAGAACGGCTCGGAGACTGACGTCGACTGCGGCGGGTCCGATTGTTCGGATTGCCTTCCGAACCAATCTTGCCAGTCCAACAGCGACTGTCGGAGTGGACAATACAACTCGGGGACTTGTGGGTATCCCATCAGTTGCAAGGACATCCAGAACGAGCGCCCTCGGGCCGGGGACGGCACCTACACGATCGATCCCGACAGAGCCGGGTCGAAGTATCAGGCCTTCGACGTCACATGCGACATGACCACCGACGGTGGCGGATGGACCGTCATCACGCCGTGTCTCGCCCAAAACAAGTTCAACGCCAAACTCGTCGCCGAGGACAAGGCGGCCGTCGAGGGGATCGACAAGAAGTGTCGCCCCTACACTTATCACAAAAATAGCAATACCCATTCTTACAACTACACGTTCGAGTTTCCGGCCGGCTTCGAGGAGTTTCAGCTCCACAACTACGCCCTCAAGGCGGCTGGCCCAAGCAGATCGGACCTCAACTACAAGCAAACGGATTGGTCCCAAGCGTATGGAACATGCGTGGGAGGAGGATGGGCCTGCGGTGACATCTCCTTCGGCACTCTGGATCAGAGTGGGCCCGTGGATAGTTTCTACCGCCGACTGGGCGAGGATGGTTGTGTCGACTGCGTCCTCGAATGGCCCGCCAACGACACGACGATCTTGATCGGCCAGACGACCCAGCGATTCCGCATCAGCTGGGGGGAAGGCTCCGGGGGAAGCGAGGGATGGTATCCATGTTGGCGAGGCACGATCCGTCTGCGATGAGTGTTCGCTCCGCCGCCTGCCAGGAGCCGCCTTCAGGGATTCTGGAGTATCTCAACCACTCGAGCGATCTTCACCGAACCGTCGGGCTGTCCAATCGGGCAGGAGCGACACGATACAGGTCGGCGGCGGGACAATGAGGGAAACACAAGAGATTCCAAAGGACATGCCCATTTGTGTTCGAATAAGCGTGCTCTTCTTCTTTCGGGGCCTGGATCGGACGATCTCCGGACTCACATCCGGAGCTAGAGGCTGCCGCTCCATTCGGGGGGGCTCGGAAGAGGGGGCCACATCGTCGGGAGATCCGCTAAAGCGAACACGGGTGGGGTCGCTCGACGACCTGCCAGCAGGGACGCTCACGCATGTGTGTTTGGATAAGCTTGTCCCCGTTGCTGTAGCGACCAAGATGGACCCGACAGGGTGGGAAAACTCGTCCAGCCCGAGAGCTCGCCCTCGGGATCTCGAGTGATGAACCTCATATATAAAGGGGAGTTTCTCCCTCATTCGAACACGAATGGACGCTCACGTCGAGGGCTCCGCGTACAATATAACGACTCTCACCACGTGAGGCACCCTCCGAAGTGCCGGCGTCTTCGCCAGCCTACGGGTCGGTTCGACCTACCTCTCGAATCAACATGTCATCTCCACGAGATCAGGAAGTTTGAAGGTCAACTTTTGTCTGAGCCGATCCGTGCCGGCGCCGGGAGCCTCTCTCGAGATTTATAAATATGTCAACTTCAAGGTAGATTATCTCCATTGTGAGCTCGCCGAGGTCGATCGAAAATGAAAGTTTGAGACCATAAATTTTGCGGTTCGGCCTCCGTTACGTTGCCTCATTCTTCCCCCATCGGAAGTTGCTTGCGTGACGCGCCAGCAGGAGTAGTCACGTCCAAGATGCACAGGCATGTCCCGGACATACCAGGGTACTCCAAAGGGAGGTCAGACGGTATCAATCGCGAGCGGCCTCTGGAGCGCCGGCTCCCAGCCGGCTCACGTTCGCGTGGAACACGTCTTCGTGCGATCGTCCTTCGATGTCGTCCGAAAAACGTTTTATTTTGTGCTATTTTTGGGATAATTTCGGTTACATGAGTGGCTTGTTTTTCGATCGCCCCCGCTTGTCACTATGAGCTCATCTTGCCCTCGAGACGCGTCTCGTTCTCTTTGTCTCTCCACGTGGTCGCTCCGTTCGATATCGGCGCTCTCGATCGGGCTACTGTTGGGAGCCGCTTCGATATCGGGATGCTCTCTTGAGACTCCCGCCTCTCAAACGGGGGGAACCGTCGACGACGAGGATACCTCCGGTACGGGTGAGAGCGACGTGACGGAGGCCGATGCCGACGTAGGGACCGATCTCGAAGATGTGACCGACGGAGCGGGGGATGCCGACGACGGGCCCCGAGACACCTCGATGGACGGCTCCGAGACGCCGGAGGATGTCACCGTAGATGGAGGCGACGCTCCCTCGAGCGCCGACAGCGGATCCCGAGATGGAGGAGCCGAACCAGACGTCTCACGGGACGTCGTCGCCGATGCGGCGCGGGGTGATGCAGATCGCGACATCTCCGAGCCCGATGCGACTCGCGACGCCGGCGCCGTTGATACTGGTGGCATGGAAGATGTCGATACCGGAGGCACGCAGGACGTCGATGCCGGTGTTCGCGATGGCGGGGGCGAAGCCGGAGATGTTGGAGATACCGGCCCCGTATGCAGTCCCTCGTCCTGTCCGTCCAGGCCCCATGCGACTGCGACCTGCACGGATGCGGGGACATGCAACTACACGTGCAACCAGGGCTGGTTCGACTGCGACGGAGTTGCGTCCAACGGATGTGAATCGCGTCTGGATTCGGACAGTTTCCAGCAAAAGGGGTGCTCGGATGCCGTCTTCGTCTCGAAGAGTCAGGGCGACGACAGCAACGACGGACTGACTCCCGCGAGTGCGGTCCAAACGATTGAGAAGGGGCTCGACGTGGCTGCCAACCGTTCGAGTCGGGCGCGCGTCCTCGTCAGTCGCGATCGTATCTACCACAATCGGGTGAAACTCGAATCGGGAGTCGACCTCGTTGGAGGCTACGATGCTACCAGTCGCTGGTCTCACGACCCCAAACAACATCCGACCGACCTCCAACCCCGACAGGGATTTGGCCGGAACCCCAATCATCCTCGAGTCGTCGTCGCCGATCAGTTGAGTGCCGACGTGCGCCTCCGGGGCTTCGACATTCGTGCCCCCAACGCCGCGCCCGGTTCAGGTGCATCGACATACGGAGTTTGGGTTGCCGGCTCGAGCAATTATCTCACGATACTCGATACGCGCATCGAGGCGGGAGATGGGGGCTCGGGTCTCGACGGTCGACGCGGGCGAGACGGGCGAAATGGACGAGACGGCCGTCCGGCCAACAGCCCGACCGGGGGGCAGGGTGGAGGGTCGGGATGTGAAGCCGGTGGCGGTAGTGGGGGAAGCGCAACCGCTGTACTCAACAGATCCGGGGAATCGGGCGACAACGGTAAATCTAGCACCAATTCGTCGGTCAAAGGAGGATCGGGCGGGTCCGGAGGCGCGAACGACTCGACGGCCGGAGGTTGCAATGCAGGGGATGGGGGCAAAGGGCGAGATGGACGAAAGGGTCGCGATGGTCTCGAGGGACGTCCCGGCACGGAGGGTGAAGGATCGTTCCAGAACAATGGGCTCTGGAGCGCCGATGCGCAGCCGCGCGATCCCACCGATGGCCAATCCGGTACGGGAGGCGGGGGCGGAGGGGCCGGCGGTAGTTGCCTGACGCCCTCCACCAAAATCGACGCTTCCGGAGGGGGAGGAGGCGGGGCAGGCGCCGGCGGTTGCGGCGGCAACGCCGGTCAGAACGGTAACTCCGGGGGCGGTGCGTTTGGACTCGTCGTCGATGGCTCGACCGTCCAGCTCGAACGCGTCGACATCTCGATGGCTCGCGGAGGTAACGGGGGCGCTGGAGCTCGGGGGGGCGACGGCGGACGTGGAGGCGATGGCGCCAGCGGACTCGATCCCGACACCAACGCCGGCGATGGCGCCGAGGGAGGAGATGGCGGTCGAGGCGGTAAAGGGGGCGATGGTGCCGGCGGCTGTGGCGGCGTCTCGATTGGAATCGCTCGCGTCGGGTCGAATGCCAAGACAACCGGCAATTACACCGTCGACGACAACAACGCTGAGGCCGGATCCGGCGGGAGTGGGGCTGGCGATGCTGGAGATGGATGCGATGGCATCAAGCGCAAGCAACGCGATTTCTGATCGCTCCATGTCCCCTCAAGAGACTCACTCGGTCGAAGACTCCGTCTTCGGGGGGCCGTCGGGGGTGAAGTCGAGCTCCTCGGCTGGCATGCGCTGGACGCGATGGCCGATGGTGGCGATATAAGAGACGCCATTCTGGCTCGTCCGGACGGGATTGATGAACTCCCAGACCACGTCCCCCTCTCGCGTGATTTCGAAGATGCGACCGGTGTTGGATTCGACCACCAGCACGTAGCCGTTCGGGAGGATCGTCTGAGTGCCT
>JAQCND010000384.1 GCA_028274765.1 Bradymonadaceae bacterium | reverse complement strand
CGTTCTCAGGTACACTACCGGGAACTCGGGGACGAGCACGTCGAGATGGAGCTCGCTTCCGACGTACTTTGAGCTCGCGCAGGTCGACCTCCAGAAGAGCGAACCCTCCGATGACGTCGAGTTGGAGCGAATCCCATTCGAGAGGTACGTTCGAGGCGATGAGTTCGCGGAGGTCGAAGGAGATATCGAGCGCTTCTCGCCGACCACGGACGAAACGTTCGAGGTGAGTACGGGCTCGACGCAGGGCCAGAGCGGAGCCCGAGGTACTCTGGATGTCGGCTCGCTCGAGTCGAGCTTCGATCGTCCCGGATTGGATCGTCACACGGGCTGAAGCTGTGCCATCGAATCGAAGGCATCGCCCGCGGTCGGGGAGACGCCAGCCGCTCAATCTCAGGCCGACGGCCAGTCCGTCTTCGTCGATGGTCGACCAGTCGAGCCGTCGGAGATACCAGCGCATAGCCTCGTCGATTCGACTACCGTGCGACAGGTCGAGTGGAGAGGAGCGAGCGTGTGCCATGAGCATCAAGCGCACCCAGGCGGGAGAGACGATCCACGAGACGGGGCGCGAGCGGCCGCGAGCCAGAGCCGCGTGGAGGTCGGAGGCCTTCGGCGTATCGACGAGGGAAGTTCGGGCTCGAAAGAGCGCCACGATCCGGCGTCCGTCGTCATCGACGGTCAAATCTACGGGCTCGAGTCCGACGGACGATGTCATCCAGGTAGGGGCCTCGAGCCGATACAATGTCAGTGATGGAATCTCGGAGGTGACGATATCCGCCAATTCCGATGAGAGTGCCCGTTCGACGAGGCTCTTGATGTGCTCGGGCAGGCCCTCGAATTCAGTCACGATCGAGGTACCGTTCTGCTGGATGGCGCGTCCCGTCTGGAGTTCGAGCTGAATGCCATCGGGATCACCATCGAGGCGGAGGGGAGCCATCCATTCGATGTCACCAGTCAGTCGTGTCCGAAGTGTGCCGCCGATGCCTGTCTCGAGTCCGACCTTGCCGCCGAGGCGTACACTCGCTCGCAAGCAGCGAGGGCAAGACGCCTCGTTGGCCGATTGGAGCGTGAGTTCGGTGCGCGTCGGATTGAGTGTGAACTTGGCGACTGTCAGACCCCCGATCTCGACGGGAGGCAGGCGATCGGCGTATTCGCGGATGGAGCGCTGCAGAGCTCCATGGGCCCATCGCTCGAGAGATGCGATCTGGAGGTCGATACCGAAATGAGCCCGCCGTTCGTCATCTGGGGAGCTGGCGACATCGTCACTTTGAAGCGTATCGCGATAGTCGCGCTGAAGGCATTTGCACTGATGGTGGCAGGCCCCTCCCCCCGCGATGAGGGTGAATCCTCCTCCCACCAGAAGAGACATCGAGACGGCGAGGCGAAGATGAGACGACATGAGTCGGTAACCATCAGCGGGGACAGCGACGATCCGTGGGTTGACACCAGAACCGGATGTGCATGTGACTGAGATGACCGGGGGAGTGACGCACGATGGAATCGTGGCTGTCCCACTCGGGATATTCAAAGACGGCGTCGAGCCACGCGTCGGGGGCTCCCATGTCCCGAGCGCGCTCGTGAAGACGGCGCTGGATGCGACGGTCGATGAAGATGTATTGGACGTACCCGTATTTGAGCAGAGTACGCACTAAAAAGAGCGTCTTCGGGACGTCGAGTTTCCAGAGAGGGACATCGTAGAAGCGCTTCCAGCTCGGGGGCTCGTCCTCTCGTGGATAAGTGATGTCGACATCGCGACCGGTACGATGCGACTTGTGCGGATGTATCGAGCGGCCCGTTCGGAAACTGATATCTCCGACCAGGAGGCGAGGTCCCTCGGGAAAGCGGCGGGCGTAAGTGCGGAGCGTGCGACGTGTCTCACTGATGGTGTAGTAGGTGCCAAACGCTCGATGCGGATGGATGATCTCGTAAGTATCACCAGGTGGTAGGGGTTCGCCATGATCGAGATGGCCCCACTGGGGAGCCCCGTGGCTGGTCGGCATGGCGTCGGGCTGGCGTTTCCAGACGACGAGCGTCTGACCCGTCTCGAGCGAACGAAAATCGACGTCGGGATTCCACGATCGAAGTCGAGACCACGTGGTCCGATACATGGTGCGAATGCGATCGGCCGTCTGACCGGGTTTGACGACGTGGATCAACGTATCGAGGCGTCTGGTCTCGACGATGGGATTCCCCTGAGCGTCGAGCGGCCAGTCGGTCCGGACGGGCTGGCGCCACAGGACGCGCTCGAGCCGTTGGCGCAGGAGTTGACTCATGTCGGAGCCGAAGATCTCGTACACCGGCACCGAAGTTCCCCGATGGATGAGCGAAGACAGGGGCGAACTGCTCCCGGCCTGGCCGTATGCGGGTTGAGGCGTCCATATCCCGATGCCAGCTGCAATGCCCAGTGACAGTACGAGTTTCGACAGTGTATGGATACGACCAATCTGCAGTCCGATCATCGAGCACCTCCGCAATCGAGGTCAAGAAATCTGATACATCGGGGCATGTCGGAACACACGACGGCAACGCCATGGTCTTACCACGTTTGATACGTCGACATCTGCGCGGCTCATCCCTTCGCCGACGAGTCTCGAATGTGCCCGTAATGCAGATTCCGGGACGATGTCCAGCATCCCCGCTCGACGGAAGATCGGGGGCTAAACGGAGCCGGGAGGGGCCGAATCAGAGCAGGGTTGTTCTGTATCGCCGGGTTGCCGTATCTCCCGAGTGAGCGAGATCCACACTCGGGAGACAGGGAGCTCGTTCCTCAGATCCGTGGTGTCGAGTGACGTGCAACCGGCTCGATATGCACGATCGAAGGAGACACAACTCGTTCGTGGCTCCTGGGGGAAACACGCGAACCAGTGAAGTCGCAAACGGCAGTACGGACGTTGACGTATCGGGGGTTAGTGGTTACGTCTGGCTGTTGAGTCCTTTCGTGACCCCATACTGGGAGCACACCGTGATCCGTTTCGAAGTTTTGGAAGCGAGCGAAGACGGCGATTTCGAGAGTCTCGGCGAGTTCGAGTACGATTCGGACAACTTCGTCATTCCGGAGCCCAAGCAGCTCCTCATCCTCCCCGACGATGACGGCGAAGAGACGCGCTACTTCGTCGAGAACGTCGCGCAGCGCCTCGAGGATGACAACGCTCAGCTCGAGATCTACGTCCGCAACGAAGAAGAAGTCCTTCGCGAGGCCCGTCAGCGCCAGCGCCAGCAGATGCGCCAGATGCAGCAGCTCCAGCAGTCCAACCAGGGCGGAGGCGGCGGGGGCGGCGGCAATCCCTTTGGCGGCGGAGGCGGCGGCCAGGGCGGAGGCGGCGACAACAGTCCGTTCAGCCTCTGAGTCAGCCTTTTGCTTCAGCCCGAAAGGGTCGAAGCCACGACATCCTCGACCCCGCGGCGCTCCAGCGAGAGCGTCGCGGGGTTTTGTCGTGTTCCTCCTGAACGTCCTCAGTCTCTTCGTACGCACGCCCCCAGCAGTGTGTGCGCCCCTTCGCGTTTCACAGCCATTGGCATGGAGCGAGAGGCGTTGCGTTCTACATGCTTCCGATCATCCGCCAGGGCCGTCTCGGATGGGGGCGAAATGAACCCCGCATCATCTGGTCCCCGAGTACACCGATATTGCCGGGAATGCCCGATGCCGCTACGATAGAGGTCTCGAGTGCAATAGTCTCGAGATCGACAATTACAGTTTTGAAGGCGGTGATGATGTCGGTAGGCTCAACAGGGGCGATCGAGTGAGCGAGTGGGTCGATCTCATAATGTCCACACCGAGCCGTCGTCTCGTATCTGACAGGTGGCCCGGGAGGCGCCGCTTGTATCAGTCCTATCTTCATGCTCCTCCATGATCGCCTCGGCTCACGCGCAGATCAGCTCTTTCATCCAGTCGAGATGCGGATGCAACGGGCTCGTCATCATCTTCTTTCGGCAAATATGGTATCTTGCAGACGACGGTCAATCGAGTTGTCCGGTACGGATGGGCCCCAGAGGAATACTCGATCAGTTCAAGGGCGGAAGTCGCGGGTGGAATCCTTCGTTCTGGACGTCGACCATCATGAGGTGAAAGCCACGGCGCGTCCCGATGCGTACGAAGCCCTCGTAGCCGGTCATCGAGTCCTGGAGGTTGAACAGCCACGATTCCTCTTCGCCCTGGGCGGTCAGGTCGTGGTAGGCTTCGTTGCACCCGGAGACGAACGTGCTCCCCAGGATGAACGCGCCCCCGATGTCGCCGGTCTCAAGGCGAGCCTCCTTGGCCTCGGTGACTTTGTCGGCAAACTGCTTGAGGCGAATGGGGGTGACCTCCGCGTATCGATCGGCCACGTGGAGAACCTTGTCTTCGTCGTCAAACGTGATCAGATCGAACGAATCGCTCCCCGTGCCACTGGGGCGGGGCAGTCTGTCATAGAGGTGGGCACGCCGGACGGCCCCCACCCACTGTGAGAGGTACTTCCACTCCTCGAATCGATCGCGCTCGTCGAGAAATCCGGGCAACTTTCGGAGCATCCAGCGGAGGCATTTGCACATGCGGTCGCTGGCGTAGAGATTGCGGAGCAGGACACTACTTCGCTCGGCCGACTGTGGGCGCCGACTGTCGGCAGGATCGATGGTCCAGTTGGCTCGTTCGAGGGTGTCCACTGCTTCCGAATCGTTGAGCGACAGGTCGTGGGGCTCGACCGAAAAGACCTGTCCCTCGAGTTCCATCTCATACGAGATAGAGAGCAGGATGGTACGGCGCTTCTCGACGTGGGCTTTGACGGATCGGTCGTGAATCCACTCCGGCCACGGATGGTCTCGGGGATCGACGGCCCATCCATCGGAGAAGATCTCCAGCTCGAGCGTACCTCGGTGCAAAAAGAGATGGGCGAGTCGGTTGTCGTCCTCGAAGGTGATGATACCGCTGAACTCCTCCTCGCAGAGCCGATCGACGAGTTGGTTGATGTCGGTAAAGGAGGTGTCGAGATCGGAATGGAGGCGATTCGGCGGATACAGCACCGAGGCGAGGTTCATGATGAGGCGAGACGACAGCTCGTCCGGGAGTGCATAGAGACGCGTCGGCGCCCGATCGGGAAGCGACTCGTAGACGCGGTCGCCCGTCTCGCCGGTGTCGAGGTCGATCGCCCCGAAGACGAGCCCCTCTCCGATTAAAAAGAGGCTCGATCCGATGTCGACAGCACCCGCGAAGGGCTCGGCGTGGATGGGGGTGTCGAGAACTTTCTCGAAGAGGGCCTCCGGCGATTGGGTACCGAGCTCGCGGCTCTCCCACTGATGAACGGTGTCGACGACGAGCTCGCGGGACGTCTCGCCCTCAACGACAATCGTCTCGCCCTGCTCGTCGACAGGAAGGGTCGTTCGTGCGAACTCGATCGACTCGCGTGGGGTTTCCGTGCCTCTGAGGTCGCGGCCGTCCAACCTCGATTTTTCTCCTCCGATTCGAACTGCCATGTGCTCGGCGGAGTTGAAGCGATCCGAGCGCTCCTTGCGGAGCGCACGCATGATGGACGACTCGAGGGGCGAGGGGAGGTCGACGAACTCGCCTGGCCTCGGCGGTGTAGTCTCGAGGATATTGTTGAGGATTGACGCGACGTTGTCGCCCTTGATGGGCAAGTGGCCGGTCACCATCTCGAACAGCAACACGCCCACTGCGTAGAGATCGGCCCGGGGATCGATCTCGTCGTCACGGATCTGTTCGGGCGACGCGTACGCCGGCGTCCCGAGAATCGCGCCGGCCTGAGTCTGGATGAGCTCCGAATCTCCGACGTGCGCCACGCCGAAATCGGTCAGTCGGGGCGTCCCGTCGGAGACGATAATGTTCGCCGGTTTGAGATCACGGTGAACGATACCGTTGTCGTGGGCGTCTTCGAGGATGTCCAGAAGTTCGAGCGCGATATCGCGGGCTTCCTCGACCGGAAGGGGCGCCTGGTCGTCGATGCGATCGCGGAGCGTCTCTCCCTCCAGCCATTCCATGGCGATGAAGGCCGCGTCGTTTGCGACGCCCATCTGGTAGATGGACGCGACGCCCGGATGGGAGAGCCTGGCCGCCGCTCGTGCCTCCTGGAGGAAGCGCTGTGAAATTTTCTCAGCTGCATCTTTAGAGAGAGCCGAGATAACCTCCTGTCGGAGCGTCTTGATCGCCACCTTGCGATCGAGTTTCTCGTCTCGCGCAAAGAAGACGGCCCCCATCGATCCCTCGCCGATCTTGTCTTCGATACGGTAGGGAAACGATGAACTGGGTTCATCTGGCAGAAGCATGGCGTGTATCGTCCGTTTCGTTGGTGTCGATCCGACTCCCCGCCCCCCCTCGAGGTGACATCGTTCGTCCTTTGCCTCAGAGTCGCGAGCGGGAGGACGAGTCATTGCCCAGTGGATGAGGATACACTGTCAACACGTCACAACTTCGAGGGCACCCTTACGTAGCGAGCAAGATTACGTCTAGCCCGATCCCCCTGTCAAATCACCGCCTTTTCCGGGGCTCGTTCTCTGCCTCCGTCCGTTTTTCGTGTGAGAGTTGAGAAGCCATCGGGAAAACACATGCATGATGTCATTGGACGGGAGCGAGATTCGATCGAGTCCGCAAAGAGAGCGAATGGCGAGCAACAATGGCGCCCTGCTCAACTGCGTCTACAGGCGAAGACGCGACGTCAAACGATGGCAGGCTACCATTTTACGATGGTTGCGATATTGGTGTAGTCGTCGGTCCACACGAGCTCTTCAGCTTCGGTCCCATCCCACCGCTCGTGATCGGCGATGCCGCGGAGGTCGCCCTCGTCCCGAGCGACAATCGTATAGTTGGAGGGATAGATCTCCTTGCGACTCTGTTCATGGGTCACGCGGTGCAGTTGACTCCGCGTCGCCAGATCCATCTCCTCGGCCAGTCCCCCGACGACACCCTCGAGATCGAGGTATCGGTTGGAGACGTTGAGGACGAGCACGCCGTCGTCGTCGAGCTTGCTGAAGTAAATCTCGAAGGCTTCCCTGGTCATGAGATGCGTCGGGACCGCATCCGAGCTGTAAGCATCCATGAAGATGATGTCGAAGCTGTCGTCTTCGGTCTGTTCGATTTTCTTGCGACCGTCTCCAATGACGACCTTGCAGGCCTCGCCGCACTCCTCGAGATAGGTGAAGTACTCCTGAGCCACGTGCTTGACGGCCGGGTCGATTTCGTAGAAGACAAATTGCTCTCCCTCGTCGGCGTAGGCGGCCATCGCTCCCGCTCCGAGCCCCATGACCCCGACGCGTTCGTGCGGAATGGTCTCGAGGACCTGGCCGACGGGTCCATCTGGGTGATGGTAAGCCAGGGGCGTTGCCTTCAGATCGTCATCGAGCGATTGAACCCCGTGAGAGGTCGTCCCGTGTGAGAAGTGGCGAAAAGGGCCGTGTTCGCCGCCGTTGCGATCGAAGATGGTATAAGACCCGAAGAAGCTGCGCTCGTAGTCGATCGCCCCCGGCGTCGTCATGAAGTTGGAGATGCCGATCGCGAGAATGACGGCCGCGGTGACGTGCTCGAGGCGTGGAAAGCGATAGCTCAGCCCGAAGGCCGTGCCCAAGATCGCCAGCGAAGTCACGATCGTCCCGCCGTGCTCGAGCTCGAGGATGGCAACACTCCACAGATAGAGCGCTCCGAATGGAACGAAGATGGCGGGAATCGCCCAAGTCGGGGCCATGGGATCATCGATCCGCTCCGGATCGGGTTCGATCAACGCGATCCCGACGGCGATCATGCCGGTATATTCGAACATTCGATCGAAGATCATCGGCGCGAGCAGTCCGTTGAACAGTCCCCCGAGCGCGCCGCCGAGCGACATCCAGATGTAGAACTGCGTCAACTGTGAGGTGTCGGGACGATCCTCGGCGAGGCGGCCGTGAAAATACAGGGTCAGCAGGAAAAACATCGCAAAGTGAGCCGGAACGATGACGTAGAGTGGGATGTTCCAGAAGGTCACGCCGAGAACGATGAACGCGACGATCGGAATGGCGGCTCGGAGCTGTTTGGGGACGCGAATCGGAGTCTGCGCGAACACCAGAATGAACGTCAGTAGATAGAGCGCCAGCGGAATGACCCAGAGAAGGGGAATCGAGGCCAAGTCCGTGGTCGCGTAGTGCGTGACGCCGAGCATCAAACTCGAGGGAATGAACGCATACAGCACCCACCGAAGACGTCGCGTCCAGCTCAGCGAGATCGTCGACGTGTTCGGCGACGACGTTTCGGCCTCGCCGTCGAGCTGGCGATACAGCGCCCATCCACACGCCGCGGCACACGCCCCCAGCAACACGAAGCCCGCCGCCCACCCCCAGCTCTGGGATTCGACCCCCACGAGGGGTTCGACGACAAAGGGATATCCAATCAACGCCAGCATACTCCCCATGTTGCTCGCCGCATAGAGATGGTAGGGATCGTCGGCGTCGGGGTGGTTGGTGTGCGCGAACCAGTGCTGAAAGAGAGGGGCCGTACTCGAGACGACGAACAGCGGCAGTCCCACCGAGACGGTCAGCGCCACCAACACCCAGAGCGACGGATACTGAGAGGCGTCGAAAAACAGTTGCGAGGGCATCTCGAAGGGGAGACTGACCATGATCGCGGCCCCGATCAGCCCCATGTGGAGCATGACCTGCTGGACGGGTTCGAATCGACGTGCCATCACGTGAGCGTAAACGTAGCCCGCCAGCAGCATCGTCTGAAAGAAGAGCATGGCCGTCGACCAGACGGCCGAGCTCCCGCCGAGATGGGGGAGCAACATCTTGCCGGCCATCGGCTGGACGACAAACAGAAGCGAAGCGCTAATGAATATCGTGACGGCGTAGAGGCCGACGAGTCGGCGCGGTTTGTCGTTCCAGTCGAACATGGATGGGTGGGGGTTGAGGAGGTGGAGAGCATCAAACGCGTCGCGATTCTAGGACAACAAACTCGGACTTTCGACCCCTCTGGGAAGATGAAGACGAACACGCAGCGACTACGGACCGGAAGCCATCTCTGTCGCCGTCGAACCGAGTGTCTCGAACGAGGAAGTCTCCGGTGGCGCGCGAACTCGCGTCTCGTTGAGGCACGCTTCAAACGTTCGAGGTCCACGCTTCGATGGCCTCCCCGAGGTCGAATCACCATCAACTCGCCTCGGCTCCGGGGAGAAATCCATCCCAGACGAAGTAGGGGATCGCCAGCGTAATCACCCGGACGACCATCAGCGTCGTGATGCCCCACCAGACGCCCGGAAGCCCCCATTCCATGGGCTCGACCAGCAGCAGTACGCCGGCCGCACAGAGCGCCGATATCACCATCGCCCCGGCGAGATAGCCGAACGACTCCGCCCCCATGTAGACGCCGTCCCAGACGAAGACGAGTCCGTTCAGAGGCTGGAGCAGCGCCACGAAGATGAAGACGTCGAGCAGCGGCCCAATCGTTTCGGGATCATCGACGAAGAGACCGGGCAGCCAGGGACGGGCGGCGAAAAAGGCCACGCCGAGCAGCACGCCGATGCCGATTCCCCACTGCAGAAGCCGATCGGAGACGGCGCGCGCCTCGTCGGGCTCGCCCTCGCCGATCTGTCGAGCCACGAGCGTCTGAGCGGCGATCGCGAGGGCGTCGACTACCAGTGCCAGAAACGTCCAGAGCTGATTGGCCACCTGATGGGCGGCGACAGCCGTCACGCCCACCCGAGCGGCGACCGCCGTGGCGAGCGTCATCGTTCCGATCAACGAGACTGTGCGAATAAATAGTTCCCGTCCGACCTTCAAAAAGGGAACGAGCTCCTGGATGCTCGGGAGGACGAGCGGGATCTCGAGCTCGTCACGTCGAACGTACAGCAAAAGAACCAGGAAGGCGATCGCGCCGCTCCACTGGGCGATAACCGTGGCAGTAGCCGCTCCAGCCAGGCCGAATCCGAGCCCGAAAATTAAAATGGGATCGAGGATCAGATTGACGAGATTGATTCCCCCCATGACGTACATTGGCGTCCGCGTATCGCTGTAACCCCGAAACGAACCGCGCCCCGCGTTCATCAGGAGTACGGCCGGCCCGGCACAGGCCCGGATGCGCAGATAGGTCATCGCCGGTTCGCGGAGATCCCCGGTCGCCCCCATGAGGGCGAGAATGGGTCCGGCCAACCACTGGAGCAGAGCCAGCGCCCCGACGCCCACGACGACCGCCAGCACGATCGAATGCATGACGATGCGCCCGGCCTTCTGGGGGTTGTCGTTGCCGACGGCCCGGCTGACACGGGGGGTCGTCCCATAGGCCAGGAAGTTGAAGGCCACGAAGGCCATCGAAAAAATGGAGGCGTTGACGCCCAGAGCCCCGAGCTGGGTGGACCCGAGTTGGCCCACGAACGCCGTGTCGACCAACGAGACCAGGGGATCGACGGCGAGTTCACCGAGGGCGGGGAGCGCGAGCCCGAGAATGTCGCGATCGTAACGATGTTCGAACGAGAACGCCATGAGTTCGAGGCGTCAAAGGGATTTCTGGCGCAGGCGCTCAGCTTCGAGGAGCGTCAAAAACCCCTCGAGTTCGAGATCACTGTCGTCCTCCTTGACCTCGCCGATGACGGCGGCCAGTAGATTGGCGGGCTCGTGGGGCGTGTCGTAATCGAGCTGAAAGCAGACGATTCCCGGCGGGCTCGGATGGTCGTCGTCGCCGTAGACGAGATCGTGAACCGACATCTCGAAGGTCAAGAGAAGACGATTCTGCTCGACGGCCGCCTCGAGGGCACGCTCGAGGTCGGCACCATCGGTATCTTCGATCGTATGAACTTGGTTGCCGAGCGCCCGAATCTCTGCGACGCTCGGCTCTGGAAGGCTCGAATCGGCGACGAATTGCATGGCGGTCCCACTCGCTTGGAGGAGGATGTGGAGGCGTCGAGGGTGCAACCGTCTCCCTCGAGAACCCTCGATCGAGACGAGGTATGGAGGGGCCCGTGTCGGGACGAAGGAGACCGGCGACCGGGGAAATATGCAACCCGACGTGTGTTGTCAACGCGCGGGTGCCGATAGGATGCGCGACCGGCTATCGGACGCGCTCGGGCTGCTGATAGACGTCTCCACATGTCCCACCCGGTGTTCCAGCGAACACCCGCCGCCGTCGTCCGGCCATGGAGGAGGCTCCGGCTGCCGAAAGTGGAGCCGAGAGCGGCGGCGGACCCCTTCAACCACCTGCAGCCCACCGCAGCCCCCCTCCATGTATGATCATCGGCGCGAGCGCGGGATTTGTTGCGTCCCAAGAGGTTCGACACGACCAACACGGAGGGACGAACGACGAGCGTCGCGTGCCTCGGACAGGGAGATTCACGAGTCGTCGAGCGTCGAGAGCGGATCGGGGATCGGCGGGAGGCCGAAGCGCTCGTAGCGCCGCTCGAACCACCGCCGCCAGTAGAAGTGGGCATCGTGTTTGGGCCACGAGAGACTGGCGGGCTGTCGACCTGAGATGCGCATGAGGATGCGTTGAGCGTTGTGGCTAAGATGGTCGCTGGCGGCGACGGCCCGACAGAGTGACCAGACTTCGCGCGCTCTCAACTCATCGACTTCAAACCCCGCCCGCTCGAAGCCCTCGATCAGCCATCGATCGCGTCCGACGTCTCGATGACGGCGGTACCAGTCTCGCCAGATGGCCACGCCGTGTCGGCGCATCTCTGAGGGATCGCGCCTCCAGTCGAAGCCAAAATCGTGGTTGGTCAGGTGTCGCAAAGCTCGTCCGGCCGACTCCCGAACCTCGGGGGATTCGACCTCGAGTGTATCGAGCAGAGCGGTCACACCCACTGCCTGTTCGGTGCGGATCAGGCTTTCGGCGACGAGCGTCCGTGCATCCAGCTCGAGTCCCGGGTTGAGCGTCAACTGACGGGGCTCGTCGAGCTGTTGAGTGAGGGCACGGGCGGCCCGCCGTCCCCCGAGACGTCCGAGTGCATCGATGATTTCGGCGTACGCACGCGGGTGAGACTCCGAGGTCAGCCGGTCGATCATCGCCGGGAGGCCGCGTTCCATGTCGGCCAGGGCTCGAGCAGCAGCGGTTCGCACCTCGGGCGCCGAATCGTCGAGCCGGTCGGCGAGGGCGGAGACGGCTCGTCGCCCCTCCAGAAGTGCCAGACGTCGCGCCGCCGATCGCCGCACTCGAGGCTCGTCGTGGCCCAGGGCTCGTTCGGCCCGTTCGATCGCCCGACGTCGGACCTTGCGGTGCGAATCGTACCACGACCACTTCGAGCCACGATCCCAGCATCCGGAGGCGACATCGACTTCGGAGCAATAGACACGGACGTGGAAATGATCGTTGTGGGGAAGCGCGCCCCGCGGCTGTCGAAGTACACGCCGAGCTCGACGCCGCACCGAGGCGTCGGCTCCGACTTCGCGAGCTCGTTCGAGAAGCATCTGCCGAAGGGGGCGAGAGATGAAAATGTACTGAAGTTGGTCGCCGGCGGCCTCGATGACTCCCTCGACCAGCCGCCAGTTGCGCGCCGTGTCGAATCGAAACGTTCCTGCTTTGCCGTCGTATCGCCCCTGTTCATCGAGTTTCAGCAAATCGTCGGGCACGGCTGGTTCGCCGTCGGGGCCTTTGAGAAAAAAACCGAGGTCGGCATCGCGCCCGGAATTGTGCGAGGCCGAATACGGGATGTCTCCGCCCCCCGACGCGCTCTGATTGCCGAGACGGACGACACTTTCGGGGTAGTGCCGACGGAGATGGTCGGCAGCCCCCTCGAGAATGCGGAGCATGCGGTCGGTCGTATAGAAGAGCCCCCGCTCGTACTGAACCTCGAGAAAGGCCAGGTCCGGATGGGGCTGGGGGATGATGCGGCTCTCGACGAGATGGCCGTGGACGACGCCGCCGATCGAGCGACTGAAGTCTCGATCGTCGCCGGGGAGATACGGAAACGAGGGAGCCCGATGCCCTAAGACGGGCATCGTCCAGTGCGGATACGGCATGGACGAAGACGACCAATCGTTCGAACGAACGGAGGTGGGTTGGGATGAGCGTTCTCCAGTCTCTTCGGCCCGAACCTCACCGGTCGAGACGAGTCCCGATAGCAGAATGAAACTTCCGAGAAGGAATGCCAAGCGAATCGTGGAGAACGTCATGCCGAGAGAGGCTCCCCTCTCGGAGAGCTGGACTCGAAGGTCTACAAGTCATCGGATGGAGCTCGAGGCGATCGATTCGAGGACGGGCCCCACTCTCTACATGCGGACGACCTTCAAAGAGAGAGCCGGATCGGCCGGAGTCAGTCTGTCGTCAGTCGCCTCGATTTCCTCGAATGTGTCACTCTTCCTGCGGGTGAGCGGCGACCATCTCGATCTCGACACGAGCCTCTCGTGGGAGTTCCGACACCTCGACGGTTGCTCGAGCCGGGTGACTGCCCTCGAAGTAACGGCCATAGATCTCGTTGACCGTCTCGAAGTCGTCCATGTCGGCCAGATAGATACTCGTCCGAATGACGTGATTGGCACTGATACCCGCTCCCTCGAGGACGGACAACAGATTGGACATGACCTGCTGGGTCTCGGCCTCGATCCCGCCCTCGACCATTTCGCCCGTCTCGGGGTCGATGCCGATCTGACCCGAGAGAAACACCATCCCGTTGTAACCCACCGCCTGTGAGTACGGACCGATCGCTTCGGGCGCATGCTCCGTCTCAATGATGAATTTCTCAGCCATATCGGAGATCCTTCCTCGTCGTAAAATGGAGGATGATGGGGAAAGGTGGACGCGCGCCCTTCCTTTAACGTCCCCTCGACCGGTTGGCAACGGTCCAATGTCCCTCCGTACCGAGGGGGAGCACTGCCTCGAATCGCCCCGTTCGCCCAAGAGGCTCTTCCCCACGGTGTCTCCGGGAGGAAGCGAGGACGACTCGGATTCGCAGCACCTCCCGGTCTGTCGGAGTGATCGGGGACGTCTGCGAAGGGAAGGGACTCGTCGCCCGGCGAGTGGATGAGTCGGCCGTCGCTCCCATCTCGTGCTAGAGCGCACACCTCAATATTCCATCCGACCGAGTGATGAAGCCCAACCGAACTCGAAAGGGGGCAATCGCACAAGTGAGCCATCCAGCCCTCGATTTCCGTGGCTCGCCCGTTCCAGGCCGGCGTGGCCACCGGCGCTCCAGGAGGCGTTGGCTCGACGACACCTTCGCCCTCCCCTCTTGGAGCGCCTCGATACGTCTTCGACGTGAGCAACTTGCTGGAACATCGACGCCCCCCTTCGGAGTCAGGGGAGAGAGTCGACCGCAAGGAGGGAGACGTTCAAATGTAATCTCCCTCGGCCTTCACTCGAAAGGGTTGTGCCATTTCAAACCCCTGTGTTAACCCCGGTCGCCACGCGAAACGACGTGATCTCGCCATGCTCAACGACACTCGACGCTCGGCATCACCGATGGAGCTGTCACTGACCCCGGAGATGACCGACGTCTCGGAACGAGCTCGTACGATCGCCCGGCGCGTCGGGGGGCCGGCCTCCTCGCATCACCTCTTGCTAGCCCTCATGACGGTCCCCAACGAGGCCGCCCGCCTGCTGACCGACCGATCGATCTCGGCCGACGATTTGCTCGAGGCGCCCTCGGAGCCCGACCCCGAGCCCGAGGAGACGCTGGAGGACGTCTACGAACGAGCCGAACGCATCGCGCGAGGGGCCCACGACGAGTCGGTCGCCCCCCGTCACATCCTCGCCGCTCTCGTCCGTGAGACCGACAGTCGTGCCTACGCGCTGCTCGCGGACGCCGAGTCCGATATGCGCGACCTTCGGACCACCGTCATGGGCTGTGCGACGGGTCGACGTCCCTTGCCGGAGAGCGAGTGCCAGCTCGTCTCGATCGACACCGTCGTCGACGAACTGTCGGGCCGCTCACAGCGCGAACGGCAGCGCGATCGGACTCGTCAATCCATCGCCGAGCGCCTCGACCGCGACGACGGGCCGAGTCCGATCGATGTCCATCCATCGCTCGAGCCGGATACTGCCCGAGACGAGCCGAATTCTTCTTCGTCTTCCGATCGAGGACAACGACGCGATCGTTCGAGTCGCCCCCTCTCGCGGTCGACCTCGCCCCCCTCTTCGGAGACCTCGACGGGCGGAGGACGCACGCGAACCCGACCGCCGGGCGGGGATCTCGATGAGACGTCGGAGACAATCGACGAGGACGAGCCCTCCGACGAGTCGGCGCAAACACGAGAGGCTCGAGACACTCCCGATCGCTCCGACGACGACTCGAACGCATCTGCCAACTCTCCCGACGAGGCCAACCCCGAGACATCTTCCGAGTCCGAGGAGACGACAGAACACACCGAGCAGCCGTCGCCAGAGAAGGAAGGGTCATCGTCGCAGACCTCCGACGGGGCCCCCCCCACCGACGAATTCGAGCGCGAGGCCCGCCGCACCGCCCAGTCGCTGGGGGAACGTCTCTTCGATGACGAAGACAACGAATCCTCGGAGTACGATGCGTCCTCGGCGTCCCCGTCCGACGAGATAGACGAGGATGCGTCTCGACCCTCGGAGGTCGACGAAGCGTCCGAGTCGACGAACCGAACGTCCGCCGAGCCCTCGACGTCGGATGGGCCCCATTCGAGTGAGGCCACGGACGCGAAGGACCGGAAGTCCGAGGCCCCGACCTCCGATGACGACGATCGCGACGGGACTCGCGACGACTCGGACGAGGATGAAAACGAGAAGGCGAGTGTCGACCCCTCCTCTCCCGACGAGACTCGCGACGATTCGGAGGCGGACTCGAACGACAACGAGGAGACGAGCGCCGACGAGTCTCCTTTTGATGATGCGTCTTCCCAAACCTCGAGCCGAGCGCCGAGCGCCGACGTCGACCTCGACGAGCGGCGCATCGAACCGGATCCGAGTCTGGCCGAGGCCTATGAACTCGATCCCGAGGTGTTCCCCAACCTCACCGAGCTGGGGCACAATCTCACCCGCGAGGCGGCGCTCGGCGAGCTCGATCCCGTGGTGGGGCGCGACGAGGAGATCCTCGAGCTGATGGACATCCTCGGAAAGCGTCGCGCCAACAATCCCATGCTGGTCGGTGAGCCGGGCGTTGGCAAGACGGCCATCGTCGCCGGACTGGCCCGCCGATTGGCACGGATGGCGGCCCGAGGCCAGCCGATCGGCGAACGCATCGTGCTCGAACTCGAGCTGGGGCGAGTGCTGAGTGGCACGGAACTTCGAGGGTCGTTCTCGGAGCGGCTCGTCGGCCTCAAAGACGAGGTCGAGCAGGCCGGCGGTGACATCATCGTCTTTCTCGACGAGATCCACACCTGGATGGAGGCCGGCGGCGATGACGGAGCCAGCGCCGCCGACGAGTTGAAGACGGCGATGGCGCGCGGCGACTTCCCGTGCATCGGCGCCACGACCAACGAGGAATTTCGAACGTTCGTCGAATCCGATCCGGCCTTTCAGCGTCGCTGTCAGGTGGTGCTGGTCGAGGAGCCCGATCTGGAGACGGCGCTCGAGATCGCCGAGGGCGTTCGCCCTCACTACGAGGCCCATCACGGCGTCGAGTACACCGACGACGCTCTCGAGGCCGCCGTTCGGCTGAGTCGGCGCTACATCCACGACCGCCAGCTCCCGGACAAGGCGATCGGCGTCATCGATCTCGCGGGAAGTCGCGCCGCCCGCACGGGCGTCAAAGCAATCGAACGTCACGACATCGCCGAGGTCGTCGCCGACATGGCCGGCCTCCCGGTCGATCGTCTCACCCGCGACGATCGCGAACGCTACCTCGACATCGAATCCCATCTCCGCGACCACATCGTCGGCCAAGACCACGTCATCGCATCCGTCTCCGAGGTCATCCGCCGCAACTATGCGGGCTTTCGGAGCGAACGTCCCATCGGGAGCCTACTCTTTTTGGGGCCGACCGGCGTGGGCAAGACCGAGACGGTCAAGGTGCTGGCGGACTTCCTGTTTCACGACCGGGACGCCGTCGTCCAGCTCGACATGTCCGAGTACATGGAGTCGCATGCGGTCAGCCGCTTCGTGGGGGCGCCCCCCGGATACGTGGGACACGACCAGGGCGGACAGCTCACCGAGGAGATCCGGCGTCGACCCTACCAGATCGTCTTGCTCGACGAGATTGAAAAGGCCCACTCCGAGATTCTCAACGTCCTGCTTCAGCTCTTCGAGGAGGGACGGCTGACCGACGGCAAGGGGCGAGACGTCGATTTCTCGAACGCGCTCGTGGTCATGACGAGCAATCTCGGGAGCGAGGTCTTTGAAGAGGAGTGGCACGACGACTCGCGGGAGCCCATCGGGTTTGGAGCTCGACGAGACGGCGCCTCGAACGGAGGGACGAATCGCGATCGCACCGGGCGCGTCCTCGAGGCCGCGCGGCGTCATTTCTCGCCGGAGCTGTGGAACCGCATCGACGAACCCCTGGTCTTCGAGCCGCTGAGTCGCTCGGATGTGGCGGCGATCGCCAAACTGCAGCTCGAGGAGAGCGCCGAGCGCATCGCCTCGGAGAGCGGCGTCGAGCTGATGTTCGAGGAGTCGCTCGTGCCCCACCTGATCGACAACGGCGGATACGACCCCGAACTCGGCGCGCGCCCCATGCGGCAGACGATCCAGCGCCTCGTCGAAAGCGAGGTGGCCGAACTCATCCTCAAAGAGCGGGCCGAGCGCGGCGATGCGGTCTGTGTCCGAGCCGAACACGGCGACGTCGTCTGCGAGGCACTCGAGTAGCGCGCGACTTTCTCATCGCGTCTCGAACATGGGGCCGTCAGAGAAGTTCGTCTGGCCTGCCTCCGACGGCCCATCCGAGAGAGACACCTCCATCGAGTCCCTTGGCCATGCCTCCTTTCGAAGCGCCGGCGTCCAGCCGGCTCGCGCTCGCGGC
>JAQCND010000383.1 GCA_028274765.1 Bradymonadaceae bacterium | reverse complement strand
CCCGCGAGGCCTCCGGCGACCACTACACCCGAGGTGTCGGGTCCGAAGACTACTGGGCACCCGAGGTTCACCAGCACCAACACGACGAGGACGCCACCTACGACCAGCGGGTCGATCTCTTCAGCGTCGGCGTCATCGCCTGGGAGTTGCTCCACGGCGAGCGGCCCGAGCCCATCCGAGAGGGGACGTGGCACTACGACGTGCTTCAATCCTCCGATGTCACCTACCAGATCGACTGGCCGAGCGAAGCGTACGCCGATCTCGAGCCCGAGTGGAACGACAAGCTCCGGGAACTGCTCGAGGGGCTGCTGTGCGACCCGGCGCGCCGCTTCGAGTCGGCCGAGCGGGTCATCGAGGTCGTCGAACAGCTCGAGCGCCGACTCCGCACCTCCACGACCGGCGACGAGGACCTCGGCGGGCGCGATCTGGTGGAGTTGATCGCCGAGCTGGCCCCCAATCGAGACGCCAGTGTCGTCTCCGACGTCGACGACGACAAGCGCAGTGGCCTCCAGCAATACATCCGGGAGCGGACGCGGGTCGACGATCCCCTGGAGGACTACCTCGAAGACCGCGTCGAGGCGGCACTGGACGCCGGGCGCGACGGCCCGAAGCTGTTGATGCTGAGCGGCAACGCCGGGGATGGCAAAAGCTACATGATCGATCGGCTCAAGCACGACTATTTCGCCGATCGCCCCGACTTCCGGCGCCAGACCGCGATCGTCGCCGACGCGACCCACGCCCGCAGTCCCGACGAGAGCCAGCGCGACCGGTTGGAGACGTTCTTTGCCGCCTTCGCCGTCGACGAGGACTCCGGCGAGCCGGTGGGCGTCTTCGACAAGGACCTGTACGTCATCGCGATGAACACCGGCATGGTGCTCCGGTTTTTTGACGAGGCGATGGCGCGCGAACCTCACGACGTCAGTTACGCGGGAACGCTGAAGCCGCTCTACGACGTACTGCGGCGGCAGCTCGGGCTCGTCGACCCCGACGAGGCGGAGGCGCCGGAGGACTACCCCCATCCGATCGAGAGCATCAACCTCGATCTGCGGTCGATGCTCCGTTCGCCGGGCGACCAGGACTGCTTTTTCGAGCGGATGATCGACAAGCTCGATCCCGATCGCGAGGAGGGCTTCCTGGCGCCGAGGCGCGAGCAGCTCGACCGGGATGGTTCGCATCTGTGTCCGGTGACCTTCAACTTGCGCGCCCTCCAGGAGGGGACGCCGCGTCGAGCGCTGGTGCAGCTGGTCAAACGAGCCGCGCTCGACCCGGAGGTGCATCTGAGTCCGCGCAACCTCTGGGGCTTTCTCTACCGATTGCTCACGGGCGGCATCGAGCGCTACGAGGACGAGACCGACGGCGGCGAGGGGCCGATCGACGTCATCGATCACCACGTGCGGCACCGCGACGAGGCGCGCGACGAGTCGGACACCGTCCAGGGGACGAATGGCCACTGGTTGATGAACGGCATGATGAGCGAATTGCTCTTCGAGCACGCCGAACAGGGCGGCATCTGGGAGGCGCTGGCCGACCTGGACCCGGCCTACGTGACCGTCTCGGACCTCGAGGAGATGCAGAAGTCGCTGTCGGTCGACCGCAACTGGGATCTGGGCGACGAGGCATTCGCTCGACTGGGGGCCGAGGACGAATCGCTGTGCGGCATGAGCCTCAAGCCGATGCTCAACGCCGTGCCGACCGTCGAAGACCGGCGCAACGCCGCCATCCGCCGCCACGTCTTCTTCGACGAGGATCTGCTCGACGCCTATCTGGAGGTCGGAGCGGGGCGAAAATTCGTGGAGCTTCTCGAAGCCTACGCCGACTACAGCCGCGACCCGAGCGACGTCTCACCGGAGCATCGCACGACGCTGAGTGCCCTGTCGCGCGACGTCCGCGAGGCCATCGTCCAGAGCTA
>JAQCND010000377.1 GCA_028274765.1 Bradymonadaceae bacterium | reverse complement strand
GAGTCGCTCGGCGACTTGCCAGCAGGGATGCTGACGCTCCAAAGGAGAGCTCGAGGTCGTCTATGGTCCGGCGCCTTTTGGGAGCGCCGGCTCCCAGCCGGCATATGGAACGGTTCACTCTATCCCTCGAATCAAAATTTAATCTCCATCGCCCCGCATCTTGTCGATATCCGTCTCCAGCCCCGGACCTATGGTAGTTAAACAAACAATCGAGCGACGTTAGTTGTCGCCTCGTTCCTCCCCAGTGAGGAGTCACTCGGCGACCTGCCAGCAAGGATGCTGGCGCTCCGTACGGACGTTAGTTGTCACCTCGCTCCTCCCCAGTGAGGAGTCACTCGGCGACCTGCCAGCAGGGATGCTGGCGCTCCGTACGGTAGGATGATCCTCGTCATATAAGAAGCCTTCCGGAGCGCCGGCGTCCTCGCCGGCTTGGGATAAGAGACTCTGTCCCTCGAACAAAAATTTAGCTCCCATCAGTCCGGGGGCTCTATGGCCGCTTCTTTACCCCTCCTCGTCCGCCTCGTCGGGTTCCTTGGGGATCTCGACCGGCGGACGGTGCGAGCGGATGAGGTGGCCGCGCTGGATGATGAGATACCCCTTGTTGCCGCGGGAGGTCGGCTCGAATTTGGACTTGGTGCGGCGGATGATCTCCTCGCGTCCGTTGTTGGTTTCGACCTCGAGGCCGGCGTAGGCGTCGTCCTGGGGGACGAGCGTGAAGTCGAGGACCTTGTCGTCCTCCTCGAGGTCGATGGCCCTGGCGCCCTTGGCGATGCCCTTGTACTTGTTGATCTCGCGGGCGTCGAACATCAGGCCGCGGCCGTCGCGACTGGCGAGCGCGATGTACTGGTGGCCCACGAAGGGTTCGACGTTGACCACCCGATCGCCGTCATCGGGCCGCATGAACATCCGGCCCCGGACGGTCGACGGGTCCATGAAGTCGCCGATGGCCTTGCGCACCGAGCGGCCGTGTTCGCTGACGGCGGCGATCTCGTAGTCCCAGTCCTCCTCGGGCTCGTCGAGCAGGGCCTCCTGGTCGGGCGGCGCCTTCTCGAGGACGCGCTCGTCGCGGGTCAGCACGCCGACGACCTTCTCGCCGTCGTCGAAGTCGAAAAACGCCTGGAGCGGATCGCCGTAGCCGGTCGTCGCCGGCACATCGTCGATCCGCATCGTGTAGGCCCGGCCCATGTTCGTGAAGAACATCACCGTCTCGGGCGTCTCGCCGGGCAGCACCCAGCCGACCTCGTCGTTGTCGCGCACTCGGATGGTCGACAGGTCGGTGTAGGATTTCTGGCGTTTGATCCAGCCGTCCCGGGAGACCATCACCCAGACGTCCTCCTCTTCGATGTAGTCCTTTTCGGAGTACTCGACGTCCAGGGCTTCGGCGTCGGCGGTCGTCCGGCGGGGGTCGGCATCCATGTAGAGGTCGCGCAGGGCCTCGAAGTCCTGGCGGATGGCGTCCCAGCGGAGCTGTTCGTCGGTCAGAAGCGTCCGGAGGCGTTCGGCCTCGTCGCGCTTTTCGGCCAGCTCCTCGCGGATGTTCTCGATCTCGATGCGTGCCAGCCGATAGAGCGGCGTCTGGAGGATCGCTTCCGACTGGTCGTCGTCGATGCCGAAGTGGTCGATCAGCTTGCTGGCGGCGTCGGACTTGCTCTTGGAGCTCCGGATCAGCTCGATCGCCGTATCGAGATTGTCGAAGATCGTCTCGAAAGCCTCGAGGATGTGAATGCGGTCGAGAATGTCCTCGAGATCGTACAGCAGGCGCCGCACCAGGACGTCCATCCGGAAGTCCAGAAACTGGGTCAGTACCTGCTTGAGATCGAGCCGGGAGGGCGTCAGCACTGGAGGGGGCTCGGTCTGGGCGTCGAGGTCGCGGAGATCGTCGAGCAGCTCGAGCACCTCGACGACCTCGTCGCCGGCGTCGTCCCCGGGGCGCACCTGCAGACGATCGAGCTTGTCGGCCAGCTCCTCGTGTTCCTTGACCAGCGATTGGTGCTCGCGGGGCGGCACCAGACAGGTGATGTTGACGTGAAAGCGGTACTGCAGCTTGGTGTGCTTGAACAGATACGCCATCACCGTCGACTGGTCGGTCCCCCGCTTGAGCTCCAGGAGAATGCGGACGTCGTCGGTCGACTCGTCGCGGACGTCTTTCACCTGGGGGAGATTCCCCTTGAGGATGTGGTTGGCGATCGACTCGACGATTTTCGACTTGTTGACCGTGTAGGGAATCGAGTGGATGACGATCCGCGTCTTGGACTCGGCCTCCCACTCGGCCCGGAGATTGATGCGTCCCGAGCCCTCTCGGTAGATGTCTTGGACGTCCTCGTAGCCGTTGAGGAGTTTGCCGCCGGTCGGGAAGTCGGGCCCTTTGATGTACTCGGGGACGAGCTCGTCGATCGTCAGGCTACGGTCGCCGATCAGCGCGATCAGCGCGTCGAGACACTCGCCGAGATTGTGGGGCGGAATGTTGGTCGCCATCCCGACGGCGATCCCCGTCGCGCCGTTGACCAGCAGGTTCGGGATCTGGGCGGGAAGGACGGTGGGCTCGCGCTCGGTCCCGTCGTAGTTGTCGCGAAAATCGACCGTATTCTTGTCGATCTCGTCGAGAAGCTCCGAGGCCAACTGGGTCATCCGGGCCTCGGTGTAGCGCATCGCGGCCGCCCCGTCGCCGTCAAGTGACCCGAAGTTGCCGTGGCCGTCGACCAGCGGATTGCGCATGGCAAACGACTGCGACATGCGCACCATCGCGTCGTAGATCGACTGGTCGCCGTGGGGGTGGTATTTCCCCATGACGTCGCCGACGATGGCCGCGCTCTTGCGGGGCTTGGCGTCGTGGTCGAGCTTCAGGTTGCTGTGCATCGAATACAGGATGCGCCGCTGGACCGGTTTGAGGCCATCCCGGACGTCGGGCAGGGCCCGACTGGTGATGACGCTCATCGCGTAGTTGAGGTAGCGATCCTTGGCCGTCTCGTGGAGATTGACTTCCTTGATCTGGGGCTCTTCGGAGTCCACGTCGTTCTCCTTGCGTCGTTCGGAGGTCGCAGTACGGTCGGTGTGTGGTGTCGACTCGGACGAGTCGCGTGGTCGATGGGGGTTAACATCCAGTCGGTCGCCATCCCAAGGGAGTTGGATGGATGCATGGAACCCTCGTTGCTCGTGATGCGATCACGACGAGTGCACCGACCGGCGTTGGCCGCATCTCCAAGGGGCGCCGTGTTTCATCCCACGCTTACATTCGGGAGATGCAATCGTGGCTCGAGTTTGATATGCAGAGGTCTGTCATGCAGACGATCGCAGTAAATGAGTCGTACATGTCGCTCTCGAGACGAGGAGTCGGAGCGTGAACGCCCATCGTGTCGACGGTTTCTCGCTCGTTTTGACGCTGGCGTGCGTGCTCGTCTGTGTCGGAGGGGTCGGATGCGCCTCCTCGAAGCAGGCCCAGAACGGAAGCCAGAGTGAGAACGGATCGACCAAGCCCCCCGAACCTCCGCCGGAACCCCTGGCGGATGAGCTCGCCGATGCTCCGTGTGGCAATCCCAACTGGTCGAGGTTGCCCGAAGGCCACGGCGTCGACGGCGATCCCGCCGAGGCGCCGAGCTCGAAGGAGACGGATTCAGCATCGGATGAGCGCGACGACTCGCCCTCGTCTGGCGAGAAGCCCTCGACGTCCTCCGATTCGGCCGAATCGGACGAGGCGTCGGACGAGTGACGTGACGAACGATCGCTCGCCGCCGGGAGCACATGACTTCCCGCGATATGAAATGCAGTTCGGTCGATTGGTCGTCTCTCGATATC
This sequence comes from Bradymonadaceae bacterium, assembly GCA_028274765.1. Lineage (GTDB taxonomy): Bacteria > Myxococcota_A > Bradymonadia > Bradymonadales > Bradymonadaceae > CAJXPB01. The sequence goes on along the minus strand of JAQCND010000377.1, from coordinate 4,797 downwards.
TGGATGTGCCATGAAAAAGAACTTCGAAGACAGCACCGTGTCGTTCAATCACGTCTCGCCCGCCTTCTATATCGGACTGGGCGGGAGTGGCTCGGACGTCGTCAACCGCGTCGCCGGCAAGCTGCAGTCGAGGTGGAACTGGAACGAGATGAAGGATCTCGTTCACTTCTTCGTCCTCGACACCAACACGAACGATCTCAACCAACACGAGAACGTCCCGCGCGAAAATCGGCTGCTGATCTCCGATTTCGACAAGCGGACTTACATCCAGCAGAAGCGCGGCGAGACCTACCGCGAAGAGGACGACTTCGTCACGCAGTGGGTCCACGACTGGTACGACTTCCGGGGGACTCGTGGCGCGGGCGCCGGTCAGATCCGGATCGAGAGTCGACTGGGCATGCACTACCAGCTCGAGGAGGACCGCGGGAAGATCGTCCAGCGGTTCAAGAGCGCGATCAACGATTCGCTCGACCACGAGATCCCGTATCGCCAAAACGAGCCGCCCCACTTCGACGTCTTCGTCTACGGCTCGGTCGCCGGCGGCACGGGGAGTGGGTCGTTTTTGCCGATCGCCTACCTGATGAAGGAACTCATCCGGGACGTCAACTGGATCCCCCAGTTGATCGGCAACCTGATGATGCCGAGTCTCTTCTTGAACAAGGTGCCGCGCACGTTGCACGCCGACATCAACGCCAACGGCTACGCGGCGCTCAAGGAGCTCGAGCATTTGATGAAGCTCGGCACCGAGGGCGGCCTCCGAAGCGAGGAGTTTCACTACAATCCTCAGCGTCGGCACCAGACGGAGGTCGAGGAGAAACCCTACGACTTCGTCTACATCGCCGACAAGCCCTCGACCTTCGAGATCGAAGAGTACAAAAACGCCATCGCCGACGCGGCCTATCTGCTTCTGTATTCTCCGCTTCTCGGCGCTCAAGAGTCGAATCTCGACAACTACGAGAAGCACCAGAAGGGCCTGGCGTCGGGCTATTCGGTCTACTACGGGAGCAACAACTGCGCCGTCCTGATTCTGCCGGATCGCGACATCCTCAAGTACTGCGCGTTCCGGTACGCGGCGCACGCGATGGAAGAGTATCTGCTGTTTCGCGGGAGCGACGACTTCGACGAGTCGTTTGCGATCAACTTCGAGGACCCGAAGTTCCAGCGGCTCTCGAAGCAGGCGCAGGCCGAGAAGATCGACGAGAAATTCGTCTCGTTCATCGAGTACATGGCCCGCCAGGAGCGCGAAGACGACATCGAAAACGGGCCCTACCAGGCGGTCGAGAGTCTCCAGACGCCCACCGGCAGCGACCTGCCCGAAGAGTTCGATCGGCTCATCGAAGATTTCCGCCAGCAGGTTCGCGAAAAGATCGACCTCCACACGCTGTCGTCGACCGACATCGTCGAGAGCAACCTGAAGATCGATCCGGAGGTCGACGACCTGCGCGACGAGATCAATCGTTCACGGACGTCGATTCGCAGCTTCTGGGACACCGTCCGCCAGGAGATCGATCGCGGCGACACGATCCAGAGCTTCTTCGAGACTCATGGTGCCAACCCCTACGCCCAGCGCCTCTTCTTGATCCGGGCCAAAGAAGAGCTCAACGACCGGATCGATGAGCTGTCGAACAAGATCGACTCCATCTCGGAGGAGGTGGATCTTGCGAGCGACCACGTCTCCGAGGAGATCGACCACCACCGCGAGCGTCTCGAGGAGACGGCCGAGTGGACGATCATGGAGCGCATCAAGGGCGACAACACCGACTTCGTCAACGCCCGCAACAACTTTCTCAACTACTTCAACGGGACGATCGTCGACGGCAACCGGGAGCTGATCGTCACGGAGTTCGAGCTCGAGTACCTCCGCAAGATGCTCGAGCACTTCGAGCAGCGACTCGACTCGTTCCGGTCGGTCGCCTCGCAGGCCGCCGAGAGCATCCGCGACCTCAAACAGGAAGCCGAGCGCGCCCGTCAGACCGGCCGATTTCCGGAGGGCGAGGGCGAATCGAACGCCTACATCCTCGACGTCGAGGCGCTCAAAGAGATCGGCGGCGAGCGACTCTGGGACTACTTCTTCGAGGACCAGTTTGTCGCCGGCGGGCAGTCGATGAACTACTTCGACGAGTCCGAGATCTTCTCGATCATCACCGAGGCCTTCAATCCCGAAACCGACGAAGAGGGGCGACGTCGAGCCAAGACGGCCGACGAGATCACCGAGGAGATCCGAGAGCAGCTCATCGAGGTCGGCCAGGAGCGCCTCGAACCCGAGATCACCGGGACGCAGGATGGCGGGACCGATCTCTCCCAGAAGGGACTGCTGATGGACGAGGCCCTCGAATACGAGGCCCGGTATCACTACCGGAAGCAGTTCGAGCAGGACAATCGCGACGCCGATCCGGACTGGGAACAGATCGAGGACTACCTCAAAAACAAGTTCCAGTTCTGCGTCGACAAGTCCGATCCGCTGGCGACGTTCACCCAGAACGAACATCCCGACGTCGTCAACGCCGAGTCCTCCTACATCGGGCTCCACAACGCCTACGAGGAGGAGATCGGGCGCATGGTCGACGAGGTGGCGCCCCAGGCCAACCAGCTTCCGAACTGGTACGACGAGAAGTCGATCGTCTTCTATACGGCGAACATGAACATCCCGCTGTTCTACTACAAGCGGCTCAACGAGGACATGAAACACGAATACCGGCGGGTGATGGAGGAGGGCGCCCAGGATCGAGGGTATCCCGTCCACATCCAGGCCGACTGGGAGGAATCGCTCCCCGACCTCGATCCGACCGATCGAGCCGAAAAAGAGCGCAAAGAAGAACAGCACGACCGGCTGGTCGACTTCAGCATCGGGATGGCCATCGATGTCTTCGAGGAGCGTTCGCAGGGCGGCGAGGTCTACTGGCACGCCGGCGACTACAGCGAGCGCCTCGGCGACGATCTGATCGATGCCTTCGAATCGGTGACCGAACTCGACGATCGCACGCGTCGCAAGCTCGACCGCAACATCGAGCAGGCGCGGCAGGGCATCGCCGATGGCACCGACGTCGAGGCGGTCGAACAGCTCGATCAGTTTATCGACAATCTCGACGAGCGCATCTGGGAGCTGGAGCGAAGCGGCGAGATGGGGGCGCGTCGCCTCCTCGAATTTCTGACTCGCCAGGAGGAAGCGCTCGAGACCTGGCAAGACTCCCTGGAGTGATCTCCGATCATGTATCGTTCACTGATCATCGGCCTCGGGGAATCGCTCCGGCCGGTCTGCCAATATCTCGACGGGGCCCTCGAGCGCGACGTCGTCACGGACGAAGAGCGCGATGTTCAGGTATCGACACTCCGACTCTTCAGGCGCTCGGGGGAGCCCGAAGAGGGGGGAAGCTTCGAGGAGACGCTCCGCGACCAGACGCTCGAGGAGCTGACCGATCTCCTCGGCATGACGGCGCAGACGTCCTCGCGCCCGTGGCTTGACATCTTCGTGCTCTTCGATCTGGGCGAAGAGGGGCCGCGCTCGGTCCTGAAAAGTTCGATCGAGGAGCTGACCGCCCTCGTGCGCGACAACTTCGAGGCCATTTTCCCCTCCTTTCAGCGCGGGGGCGACCGGCAGGTTCGCATCGTCCCCGTCTCGATCATCGGGACGCACAATGCCGACGAGCGCGACCCGATTCTGGCCGACGTCCGACAGGTCGAGAGGTGGATCGCCGATCGTCACGATCCCGAACAGTACGACGAGGACTGTCTGGTCGATCGCTTCTTCGTCCTCGACGGGGTCACCCCGCAGGGGTTGGTCCCCAAGGACGATCTGCTCGCCCAGACGGCCAACTTCCTAGAGCTGACGATCCTCGGGGGACGTCGTCGGCGCGATCCCTTCGCCTCGCTGCTCGAGTACGGCGGCACCGAGATCGGCGCGACATTCAGTACGGCGCTCTGGCGCCTCGACGCCCTCGACCTCCACGCTCAACTCACGCATCGTCTCAAGGAGGGCGTCGTCGATACGCTCCTCGAGGGCGGGGCGAGTTCGGATTTCGGCATCGAGCTCGAGGATCATCTCCTGGAAGACGACACGCTCTTCGAGGAGTATCTCGATCGCATCGAGCGCCTCCCCGAGGAGACGTTTCGCAACCAGGGGCCGGCGGCCGTCGTCGATCTGGCCGGGCGATACGGCCGTCTCCTCGACGAGATCCAGACACGCAAGAGCAACCTCGACAACGAGCGCGGCGGGCTCCAGGATCAGCTCGCCGACGACGCCGAGGAGTCCGGGAGCGACGCATCGTCGTCGACGACCAGCAGTGGCGTGCTGGGAAGTGCCCTCGGAGGGCTGGCGCTGGGTGGGGTCGTCTTTGCACTGGCCGTCTTCGCGCTCGGGGCCGTCGTCGCCGGGGCCGTCGTCTCGGGAGGCATCGCCATTGTCGGCGCCCTCGTGCTCTACTGGTTGTTGAGCGGCACGCCCGACAGCTCCACCTCGAGTTCGACGCGCCGCGAATCGTCCGCCGAAGAGAGACGGCTCGAGGCCGTCGAGGCCCAGCTCGAACGCCTCGAGACGCTCCGCCAGAGCCTCCGAGACGCCTACACCTCGATGCATGCCCTCGAGGAGGCCCTGAGGGCGCTCGAGCCCGGCACACTCGAGGCCACCGATCGAGAAGCCGACGAGCTCGATCTCGAACTCAACCTCCCCGTGCGTCGTACGTTTGTCTCGGAGGAACTCGAACAGGCCCTCTTCGAGACTTCGCTTCCCTACACCGAGGTCGAGACGGCCGCTCACGCCTTCGCCCGCGAACACGTCAAACCTCTCGAGGAGTGGGGATC
>JAQCND010000370.1 GCA_028274765.1 Bradymonadaceae bacterium | reverse complement strand
ACGCGGAGCGGCCGAGGCGTTTCGCGATCCTCGTATCGTCACAACGTCATGGACGGGGGGAACGTTCGAGTGCACCATCAATCAGGCGCTCGCATGGGGTGCCCTCACCGGCCTCGCGGTATACTCGAGTGCGTACATGTTCCGCTCCTCAACCCCCTCGTAAATCATGCCGACTTGTCTGGTCCGCAAGAGTCTCGACCTCGATGTCACTCGCTTGAGTGCCCTGCGCGAACACGACGATTGGACCATTCAACGGTTTGAGACGCTCGAGCCCCTCGAACGGGACGATCTCGACAACCGGGGGATCGTGTTGTTCGAGCCCGACCTCGATCTCGAGGCGCGAACCGCCCTGATCCGTCACGTCTCGGAGTCCATCCCTCCCTATCCGATCGTCTGTGTCGCCGAGGACGGCGATGCCGCTTCGGCCAAGCGAGCACTGAGAGATGGGGCCTCGGACTACGTGTTCCGCTCCCAGCTGGCCTCGGAACACGCCCCCGCCGTACTCGAGACGCTCCTCGAGCGCCATACGCTCGACCAGCAGGATCGCCGAGTGCAGAAACGGCTCGAAGAAAAAAGTTCGGAATTGCTGGGACTCAACGCGCTCGCCAATGGTATCTCGAGCTCGCTCAACCGAGAGACGATCATTCGTCGAGGGCTCTGGGTCTTTGCCGGCATGTTTCAACGCGGAGGTGCTGCGCTGCTGGAGCTCGAGCCTCCCCCCTCGATACTCGAGGACGATACGAGCGACGACGAGCCAATCGATCTGCAATGTACGGAGACGTTTTCGGCGGATGGGAGCACCGTCTGTGAGGGAGTCGAACTCGACGAAAGCTGGGCACGCGTCATCTACAACGATCGAACGGTCACCCTGGATGCTCCCCCCGACGACGCCTTTCCCGGCCTCGAGCCCTTCTGGAGAACGCATCCTGGAGGCCGTCTCAGTCTCCTGCCCGTCCGCGGCAATCGACGTCCCATCGGAGCACTGGTGCTCGCCGAATTCGAGCCATCGGAAGAGAATGTCTCGGTCATGCACGACGGACTCCGGGCGATGACCGTCCAGTTCGGCGCTGCGCTCGAAAACGTCCATCTCTTCGAGGAAGTCGAAGAGGCATACGAGTCTCTGCACCAGACACAGGAGAAGCTCGTGCGCGCCGAAAAGTTCGCGTCGGTCGGCATTCTGGCCGCCGAGATCGCCCACGAGATCAACAATCCGGCGAGCTTCGTGATCAGCAACCTGAGTGTCATGCAGGAGTACACCGATACCCTCTCGAAGTTCCTCGACGAGGTCGATCAGCGCGTCTCCGATGTCTCAGAGCCCCTGGCCGAGACGATCGATGAACTCAAAGACGAATACGAGATCACCTTTCTGCGCGAGGACATCGAGGCGCTCCTGTCGCGGAGTCTCAGCGGTATGCAGCGCATCCATCAGGTCGTCCAGGATCTCCGCTATCTTTCTCGCGACAATGGTGGAGATCCCGGGTGGATCGAGCTGGAAAGTCTGCTCGATGCGACGGTCAATCTCGTCAGCCACGAGGCGAAATTTCGGGCTCGGCTGGAGCGTGAATACGAGGACGTCCCCCAGGTGATGTCCGACGCGAGTCGGCTCAGTCAGGTCTTTTTGAATCTCCTCGTCAACGCCGTCCAGGCGATTGAAGCCGGCGCTGCCGAGGACGACTACATTCGGATTGCGACCGAACAATGTGGAGACGAGGTGCACATCTCGATCGAGGATAGCGGCGAGGGGATTCCGGAGGATATTCAAGCTCGGATCTTCGAGCCTTTCTTCACGACCAAGGAGACCGGAGAGGGGACGGGACTGGGGCTCTCGATCTCCAAGGACATCGTCGAGAGCCTCGGCGGGACGATCGCATTCGAGAGCACGCCCGGAGAGGGGGCGACCTTCCGAGTGAGCCTCCCAATTCGTCCCGAGGTATTCGCCGAGGACGAGGAGCTCCGCGACAGTGGTTACTACGAGACCCCTCCCGGGCTGGAAGACATCTCCGATGCGATCTTCGAAAAATGAGGTCGATCGCTTAGATCGGGATTGACTCGAGAGGGGGACCCGTCTCGAGGGATGGAGCCAGAGGGGACGGCCTCCTCTGGCCCGACGACCGATGTTCGACCTCGAGCGAGGCGTCTCCATCGGACGTGCCTCTCGACGCCCGGGACAGGTTCGACGTTCTGCTCATCCGGGTCTCCCTCGATCTCTCTGATAGTCCGAGCCCACATACGACGAGGAGATCTCAGTCATGGCCAATGTCAATGTTGCCGACCTCCGAGCTTCGCTCAAGGAGTGCATCGAGTTCTGCCAGGAACACGACGATCGCGAATACTGTCAGCGTCACCTGCCG
>JAQCND010000366.1 GCA_028274765.1 Bradymonadaceae bacterium | reverse complement strand
TCGGCTCCCCTGGCTTCAAGCTCATCAGCGAGTGTCTCCATCTCAAGAAACCGTACTTCGCCATTCCCATCGAGGGGCAGGGCGAACTTATCTTCAACGCCCGCTATCTCGACTATCTCGATTACGGCGACTACGATTTCCACCCGGACGCCAAGTCGCTCTCCCGGTTTGTCGGCCAGCTCGATCGATATCGGGAATCGCTCGAGCAATACGAGCGGCGCGACAACACCCGGACCTTTCACTGCGTCAATCTCTTGTTGGAGCGCCACGCCTCGGAGCCCCTCCTGGCCAACTAATTCGCCCCTGCTTCTTTCGCCTGAGCCCGCTCCTCGGACTGGACGATGATCGAAGTGATACTCGCCGGTGGACTCGGCACGCGGTTCTGGCCGATGAGCCGCCGCGACCGCCCCAAACAATTCCTCGAACTCGACGGCGAGCGTTCGATGCTCGAGCGCACGGTCGAGCGCCTCCGGAGCAGTCCCGTCCACGAGCACATCGTCGTTCTCGTCGACCGCGAGCATCTCGAGACCGCTCGTGCGCTCGTTCCCGAAGCCGACGATCTCGAGTATTTGATTCAGCCGAGCATGCGCGAGACGGCTCCCGCCGTTGCGCTCTCGGTGCTGCACAGCGAGATGCAATTCGACGACGCACCCGTCGGCATTTTCCCGGCCGATCACGTCGTCGAGCATCCCGAGCGCTTCCACCGGGCGCTCGCCGACGCCGAGCGTCTGGCGCGAGAGGGCGGAATCGTGACCTTCGGCATTGAGCCGACCCGAGCGGAGACCGGATACGGCTACATCCGTCGAACCAACGAGCCGCTCGGCGATTCGGAGCGAGAACATCGCGTCTACCCTGTCGAGTCCTTCGTCGAAAAGCCCGATCGCTCGACGGCCCAGCGGTATCTCGAGTCGGGAGACTACCTCTGGAACGCCGGCATGTCGGTCTTTCGTCCCTCCGTGTTGTTCGAGGAGATGCGCCGACAGATGTCCGGCTCTCACGCTCGGCTCGAGGCTCTCCGCGAGGGACTCGAGCACGACAACCCCGAACGGATCGCAGAGAGCTACGAGTCGATGGAGGCCGTATCGCTCGATCGTGGGGTACTTGAGTCGGCCGACGACCTCTACGTGCTGGGGTTGGACGTCGGATGGTCGGACATCGGCCACTGGGCCGCTCTCTCGGAGCTCGGCGAAGCGGATGGCGAGGGGAATGTCATCCAGGGAGAGGGGATGTTGCTCGAGTCTCGAGAGGCGACGATCGTCTCGGAGGCCACCGACCGAACCGTCGTGGGCGTCGACCTCGAGGATCTCGTCGTCGTCGACATGCCCGACGCCGTGCTAGTCGTCCCTCGGCATCGAGCTCAGCGCGTCCGAAAGGTGGTCGACCGTCTCGAAGGCGAGGGGCGAGACGAGGTTCTCTGATGAGTGGCCTACTAGTGGCTTACTCCCCGCCGCTCGTCTCATCCCCCTGTTTGCCGGCGATGTGGAGCAGTCTTCATCCAGCAGTCGAGTACCTCTACTCCAACCGTCTGCACTTCTCTCGCAGGACGGCCACGGGTCGACAACGCCTCGTGTCTGGCTCAGGGCGACGGGGACGACTCGCCATACGCTGGGCGCTCCTTCACGGTCACCTGAAATCGCGTGCTCGGCGCACAACTTGCAGTGCTCTCACGCGGGAGTTCGGAGTCGTCCGAGACGCATGACTCCCCTCCGCCTCCGAGCCATCACTCGTTTCGACCGATCGCCGTCCCCATGACTACGACCGACCTCGCCATCATCGACGCCACGCGCCACGACGACGAGGTACCGCTCGACCTCACGGTCGCCTGTCTGCCGGCTCTCGAGCGCAGTCTGCGTCTGGCTGACATCACGGGCTGTGACGCCGCCCGCGTCGTTGTCTCTCCCGAGCACGTCGAGCGATCTCGAGCATTGCTCGATGAGACCGACGCCGATCTCGACATCGAGGTCCACGCACTCGAAGCCCATTCGATGGCCGAAGTGCTGGCGGCATCGCGCGAGCCCATCGACGAGATGTTTCGACAGGGTGGCGAGACGGTGACTTACCTTCCGTCGACCACCGCTTGTTTTCGCAACTTGCCGGGCGACTGCCGCGAGCACGCCGAGACTCAAGGGGGCATCGCCGTCTTCGAGCCCGCCGACGGGTCGATGGGAGAGCTGCTGGCCGCCGATGGGGAGGGATGGGGGCGGCTCTCGGAGGCCATCGAGTCGCCTGAAGCTGGTGACACCGTCAGCGCACTCGTCGAAGGGATCCGGCGCCCTCATCCCGACACCGTCGCTGGACTCGAGCCGAGTCGTGCCTGGCAGACAACCATCGACGGGCCCGAAGCCGCCCGGCGCGCCGGCGACCAGATCTGGCAGGACTGTCGCAAGCCGACCGACGGGCCCGTCTCGACCCACATCAATCGCCGTATCACGCTCCCGATCAGCCGTCGGCTGGGTCGACTCGACATTCCGCCGAACGTCGTCTCGTTTTTCGCCTTTTTCGTCGGACTCGCCGCGGGCCTGGCCGGCACTTTCGGAGGGTACGTCGGATTCCTCGCCGCCGGAGCGATCTACAAGATCAATTCGCTCGTCGACGGGTTCGACGGGGAGTTGGCCCGGGGGAAATACGAATTCACGGACTTCGGCGCCTGGATCGACAAGTTCTGCGACGACACGGCCGACGCCTTCTTCGTCGCCGGGGTTGGATACGGTGCGTACGCCACCCAGGTACCGGCACCCGCCTCGTTGGGGGCTGAATTCTGGCTCTGGATGGTTGGTATCTACTTTCTGGGCAAGACTCTGTGTTCGAGCGCCTTCTATGCGATCCCCTTCCTCGAGGGCGAGTTGGTCCACCCGTACGGGTTTTTCGACTGGTGGTTCGAGGACAAAAAAGATCAGAAAGCCAAGCCGGGCTTCTGGTCGAAACTCTTCGGTGGGCTCAAGGTCCTGACTAAAAACGACGTCTTCGTCGGGATCGCCCTCCTCTTTGCCGTCTTCGGCGTGCTCCCCTGGTTTCTGGTGATCTTCGCCGTCGGACAGGTGGGCGTGGGCGTCAGCCGGATCTTTCAGGTTCGCGATCAACTGGCCCGCAATCGAGCCGAACAGCAATCGTCGGCGGCTCCCGGGGGTGAATAAACAAGCCCCGGTTGACCGGGGCCGATGGCGAGGATGTGTCTCCGTCAACGTGATTTATTCGTTGAAGACGTCGATGACGTAACCGGCATCGCCGCGCACACCGGCCTCGACGCCCTCGATATTCATCTGGAGGCCGTACGTGCCGGTCATGTAGTAGTGATAGGGGTTGGTCATCGCCGAAGCTGCCATCTGCGCGAGCCGTCCGTAGTTTTCGAGCAGGTAGCTTCGGTCCATCTCGTCGGCTCGCAACACGAGTTTGACCGAATCTTCGCCCTTTTCGCCGTCGATCTGGACGGCCTGTGGTATCTTGTACCCGCCCTTCGGGTCTTTTTTGTGTTTGCCGTACGAGATGTCGGGCTCACTCGTGGCAAAGACGATCTGGTTGTTGTAGCCAACGATCAGAAAGCCCTCGGCGTTGCCGCCGTAGTCGCTGGTCAACTGGAGCTGGCGCCAGACGAAAAAGACCTTTGGATCTTCGGCGTATTTGCGTCCGCTGGCGATGCGATCGGCGAGGTTGAAGGGGGCGACGTTCGTCCGAGTGTGCTCGGCGTATCCGCCGTCGGTTCCCTCGATCTCTTCGGAGCTGTCGCCGTGCGAGACCGTGCCCGAGGCGTTCGACTGGAGGCCCAGAAAGTGGACGCGGTAGTAAGAGTCTCCGGAGCTGATCTGCCCCGGCGTCCACATGTCGGCGTCACTCTCGAGGGTGAATTCGAGGTCGAGCTCTTTGCCCTTGTATTGGCCGGTGTGTTCGACCACGAAGGTCTGGTCGTCCGTTCCCTCGACGCTGGTCTTGCCCATGTTCAGCCCAAAGCCCTCCTCGTCATAGCTCCACTCGTCGCTGTCGTACTTGTGGCTGAAGCTGTAGTTGGGCTCGTCGGGCCATTTGACCTTGACCTCGACCTTGCCGTGGCCGTCGTACATGCCGAGATTGGAGATCGTGAAGCGCGCTTCGACGTATCCCCCGTCGTCGAGGTCGGATTTGAAGGTGTATCGCTCCGAGTAGCTCTCGGCCGAACTCATCCTCGGCTTCAGATCGCGCATCGAGACGTCGGTGCTCGACGATCCGAATCCCTCGGTGGCATATCCCGGCGTCGCCCACAGGAGTAGCAGACAGGTCGACAGCGCCGCGAGACCGGCCTCGAACCAGGTGCGAAGAAATGGAAGAGATGTCGAAGAGTTGTGAGCATACATGATCGATCCTCCATGGCAGATGACGTTCGGACTCGAGCGTGACGTCGACGCCCCCCGCCGCGGCGGGGCTCACGCCAATTCCACGTTCACTCCACGATGTCTCGACGAGAGATGATGCACTCGAGTTCGGCTATTCGACGATCGTCGTGTCATGTCTATTCAATGCGACTGCTCTAGGCAATGCGACGAGCTCAGCGGGACGGTTCCGCCAACATCTCCCGATAGACGTCGAGAGTTTGAGCCGCACACCGTCGCCAGGTGAACTGACTCGCCCGCTCGAGACATGCCTCTCGACACTCGTCGTACCACGCATCGTCCCCCATCAGGCGTTTGAGTGCCGCTCCGATCGCCTCGGGAGAGGTGGGTTCGACACACACGGCCGCCTCGCCTCCGATCTCCTCGGGAGCTCCGCGATCCGACGTGACGACGGGCGTGCCACACGCCATTGCCTCCAGACTCGGAAGTCCGAAGCCCTCGTAGAGCGAGGGAAACAAAAAGACTCGAGCCAGACTGTAGAGCGCGCGGAGTTGCTCGCGGCTGACATATCCCGGTTCGACGATCCGGGAGCTGACGTCGGGATCGTCCATCAGCACTCGCAGGTCGTCGGAAGGGGGCTTGTCGAGTCGACCGACGAGCACGAAGTAGACATGGGGCTCGTCACGGAAAGCCTCGATAAATCCCTCGAGCGCGCCGGGGTGGTTTTTGTAGGGCGATTCCTGTCCGACGACGAGGACGAACTTCGAGCGAGGCGGGAGGAATGCTTGAATCAGAGGCCACCCCTCCTCGGGAGATACGGGCCGAAAGAAGGGATCGACACCGTTGTAGGTGGTGTGCACGCGTCCCTCGGTTTGAGGAAAGTAGTCTTCGATCTCCTCCCGAGAGTGGTGGGAGACGGTCAAAATGCGATCGGTCTCGTTCACCGATCGCGGGATGACCCACTGGTAGTAGGTGCCGCTGATCCACTTCTCCCAGAGTCGATGCGTGCAGTAGTCTGGCTCGATCAACCACATGATGTCGTGGAGCGTAAAGACGGTGGGGATGTCCAGCTCGCCCGGGAGGTAGTTGAACGGCGAGTGGAAGAGATCTCCCCGCCCGAGATCGCGAAGATGGGGGAGGAGTAGGCGGGTCTGAGGCGAGTCCGCCGGCGCCCGAAAGCTCGCCGAGGTGACGCGCTCGTGGTCGATGGGTCGGGGGTGGGCTGGATGGGTAATCAGATGGAATCGGATCGAGGGCGCCATCTCGAGAGCGCAGCGGACGAGCTGTTCGGTGTATCGTCCGATGCCGCTCTCGCTTCCGTTCAGATAGCGGGCATCCAGCACGATCTGAGCGTCCAGATCGCAGGGGGCGTCGAGTTCGGAGGGAGACGTCATGGTAGAGAACGCAATCTGGGGATTGATACGAGCATCGATAGGCAGTTGTCGTTCGGGAGTGACGAGCCGGTTACACACTCCGTGCAGTGCACAGCATGCCAGGGGAATGGTGTCAGGCATATTTGAGAAGGTGGTTCCACTCCCCTATACAGGATTCATCCGGCGCGCTCGGCTCGTGAGCGCACATGATGGTTTCATCCAAGCGTCTGTATCAGGAGGCACCAGTGGACCTGTTCGAATACGCCGACGAGCTTCGTTACGGCGAGATGCACCTCGATGTCGATCCCGATCTCGGATATCACGCGATTGTCGCGATACACAACACGCAGCGCGGGCCCGCCATCGGAGGTTGTCGTTTCATCGAGTATGAGTCGACCGACGACGCCCTCCGCGACGCCATGCGTCTCGCGCGCGGGATGACCTACAAGTCCGCGATCACCGGGCTCGACCACGGAGGCGGCAAGGCGGTGATTGTGCGCCCGCCCGAGCTGACGGCGTCCCAGCGAGAGTCGATCTTCGAGCGATTCGGCGCGTTCATTGACGGCTTCGATGGACGCTATGTCACCTGCGAGGATAGCGGAACGCTGGTCTCGGACATGAACCTCGTCCACGGCGAGACCGACCACGTCCTCGGATACGACACGGCTCAGGGGGGGTCGGGCGATCCCTCGCCCGTGACCGCCTTTGGCGTCAGGCGCGGACTCGAAGCTGCGGTCCATCACCGATACAGCCGCAATACGCTGGAGGGACTCCACGTCGCGATCCAGGGAGTCGGAAGCGTCGGATACTACCTGGCCGACGAACTCGACGAGCGAGGCGCCGACCTGACGGTGGCCGATGTCGACCAGTCCGCCGTCAACATGTGTGTCGAGCAGTTCGACGCCAATGTCGTCGAGCCGGACGCCATCTACGACGTCGACTGTGACATCTTCGCGCCGTGTGCGCTCGGGGCCGTGCTCAACGACGAGACCATTCCCCGTCTGCGGTGTGACATCGTCGCCGGAGCCGCCAACAATCAGTTGGCGGACGAGCATCGACATGCTCGCCAGCTCGACGAGCGTGGGATCCTCTACGCGCCGGATTACGCCATCAACGCCGGTGGCCTCATCAACGTGGCCGAGGAGTATCGCGGGTACGACCGCGATCGGGCCCTCGATCAGGCCGGCGACATCTACGAGACCATGCATCAGATCTTCGAACGGTCCGAGATCGAGAATCGCCCCACCGCCGAGATCGCCGATCGCATCGTCGAAGAGATGCTCTACGACCACTGAACGAGCCGGCGTTGGACTCAATCGCCGGGCCAGATCGGGGGGAGCGGCGCTTCGAAATCGATGCGCTCCGCCCGCTCGGGGTGGGGGAGTTCGAGCTGCCACGCATGTAGAGCCTGGCGCTCGAACGGGAGGCGCTCCAGCAATTCCGGATGATCGGGATA
>JAQCND010000365.1 GCA_028274765.1 Bradymonadaceae bacterium | reverse complement strand
CAGGAGGCGTTCGAGGACGTGCCAGGGGGATTTCGGCTCGACGAGTCCTACCGAGAGGGCGTCGAGTTTGCTCGCCACGACATCCGCCAGGGCGTCCCCCGCCGGGCGGAGAGGCCGATCGGTCTCGTCCTCGCCCGGTATCTTCCCTTCACGTATTTCGACCACGAGACGCAGATAGATTTCGTCTCGACGTGTCGCGAGGCGCTTCGTCCCGGTGGTTTTCTCGTCGTGGGGGCCGACGAGTCGATGCCGGACGAAACGTCGGATTTCGAGCGCGTGGACGCGAGCGGCTCGATACGGCGTTACAGACCATGAAGAGCCCAAGATCGGACGAGACGAATGCCCGCAGATCGGGATCGAACGCTTGAGGTGCTTCGATCCGGCTCGAACCGAGTACCATCACGACCCGTTGACTCGTGGCGTCGCCTCTCCTGGCGCGCCCTTTGAACCTCGTTTCAAACCCCCAGCAACGAGGTTTAGACTCCCTGACGATTATTGTTGATCAGCCCTTTGGAGTGCCGGCTCCCAGCCGGCTTGGTTCGAAGGGCAAGAGGTTTTGAAGTCAGCTCTCAACTTCTGTGAAGTGCGCGGCCTCGCGGGCACGTCGCCGCATGACGCCCCGTCGGGAGGAGTGAAATGACTCGCCCACTCAGAGATGGTCCCACGGCTGATGAGGGCACTCGCTCGAGAGGGCAATCGCATGAAGATCGAACCATCGCGGATGTGAACCGGCGACCAGACACGTACAAGTACAGGAACGATCCAGGGAGTCTTCGGGAGGACACGAGGTTCGCGAGCGACGCCTGGAGCGCCTTGATACGTCCTCGACGTGAGCAACTTGCTGGCACGCTGCTTGAGCGACCTCTTTCAGGGCGGGAGGAGGCGACCACCAGGAAAGACATGGTCCAATGCAATTGCACTCCTCGCTCGAACCGGCCAGATTGGATCGCTCGGTTGGGTGTGGTAGATTCGATCAGAATCATTGCATATCGTGCATCCACACCGATTGTGATTGGGTGCTGAAGTCTCCCCATGTGAGCACGAATATGACAATATCTCATTTGCGACACGTATCGCTCGTGCCGGGACTCGTCCTGGTTCTCTCGCTGTTCGGATGTCCGACGGATTCTGCCGTATCGAACGGCTCGGACGCCGGACCCGCTGGGGATGCGGCCCCCAATCGGGAGAGTCCTACGTCCGACCTGGATACGTCCCCCCCCGAGACGGACACGACGACCGCTCGAGATGCGTCGACTATCGACGATGCGACGTCCGAGAGCGATACCATATCCGCGGAGGACGTCGAGTCCGACGAAGATACCGCCTCTGAGGATACGGCGAGTCGAGATGCGTCTCCCTCCGAGGATACGACGCGGAGAGATACGTCCGACGACACGACCGTGGAGGATACGGGACGCGCAGACGACACGACAGATCGAGACACGGGCGCGACAACCGATACCCGATCGGGGCTGGATACGGCAACCCGAGATACCGGGAGGCGAGATGTTGTTCCCCGAGGAGATGGAACGTGTCGACCGATAAGCTGTCAGAGCATCTCTCAGGCCTGTGGCGTCTATCAAGATGGCTGCGGCGGGACGATTCAGTGTACTTCGGACTGCAAGGACGACCTCGTGGCGGGCGGATATCACACGTGTTTCCAGGACGACTCGACCAAGAAGATCTGGTGCTGGGGCTGGAACAAATACGGACAGCTCGGGACGGGATCGGATACGCCGACCTCCCACAATGCGCCTCAGAAGGTGGCGACCTCCTTCCAGTCTCCGACTTCGCTGACGGCCGGGGAGGACATGACGTGTGTTGTCGACAAGGGCGAGGCCAAATGCTGGGGCGCCAACTATCACGGCCAGGCGCTCGGCTATCAGACAAATCAGTCCGGCAACACAATTAAGAAGGTCCTCAAGCCGAAGTCACCGCGTGTCCCCGGCGTGGGCATCCGACAGATTGAATCCCAGGTGCAACATACGTGCGCCCTCAACAATCAGAAGGAACTCTACTGCTGGGGATTCAACTGGCCGGTCACCAACGGCGCGCTGCTCAACTCGAAGAGTAAAGAGGCCGTCAAACCCACTCGATACAATTTCGGGTCGAGTCTCACGATCAAGAAGGTCGATACGGGAGCCCTTCACACGTGTGGCGAATCCAGTCAGGGCGAGTTGTGGTGCTTCGGCAACGATTTCTTTGGAGCCATCGGCAACGGGCCGCCGAGGCCGCTCGAGTACGTGGCCCCCACCCAGGTTTCGGGATTTTCCCGGGGCTTCCGACAGGTCGAGTCGGGAGGCATGGACACCAACAAGGGACCCAAGGGCGCGTCGTTCATGCACGACTTCAGCTGCGCCATCAACTACGAGGGGATGCCCAAATGCTGGGGGTCGGACGCCAACGGTGAACTCGGCAACAACAACACCAAATCCACGCAAAGCGGCAACTCGGTCGAATCCGCTCCCGTCGACGTGGTGGGGATCGACAATATCGTTCGCGACCTTTCACTCGGAGGTGCTCATGCCTGTGCCCTCCAATCCGGTGGAACCCTCTACTGCTGGGGCGACAACGAATACGGTCAGCTCGGCGACGGGACGCTATTCGAGCGTTCCATCCCGGTCAAGGTCTCGATGCCCGGCAATCGCACGCCCGTCGACGTCGAGGCAGGCTACCACCACACCTGTGTTCGGTTCCAGAGCGGCGAGGTCGGCTGCTGGGGACGCAACAAAGAGGGGCAGATCGGAACGGGAAGTGCCAAGACTCGCCAAACGACCCCCCAAATCGTGAATATCCCCTGACTCCATCGGGGCTGATTGCACACTCCGCCCTCGGCCATCGCCGGAGAGGTTCGGCGATGGCATGTACGGCGAGTTCGAGAGGGGTACCACGATCAAGGGTGAGATATATGGTC
>JAQCND010000363.1 GCA_028274765.1 Bradymonadaceae bacterium | reverse complement strand
ATGGAATGGCTGGAGTCGGCCTACGAGCCGATCCTCGACTGGTCGATCGCCTACTGGAAAACGGTCGTCGGCGTGGCCGTGGCCGCCTCTGCAGTGGCGGTGTTTGCCTTCGTGCAGGCGGGCCAGTCGTTTCTTCCCACGTTCAACGAGGGGTCGTTGACCATCGCCGCCGTCACGCAGCCGGGCACGTCCCTGGAGACGAGCGATCAACTGGCTCAACAGGTCGAAGACGTGTTGTTGAAGCAGCCGGAGGTGACCTCCACGGCCCGTCGTACCGGTCGAGCTCAGGGCAACGAACATGCTCAGGGGGTCTATTCGTCCGAGATCGATGTCGGCCTCGAGATGAAGGACCGCTCGAAGGCCGAGATGCTGGCCGACCTCCGCCGGGAGCTGAATACGGTGCCGGGGATGAACATCACGATCGGACAGCCGCTCTCCCACCGCATCGACCACATGTTGTCGGGGACGCGAGCGAACGTCGCCGTCAAAATCTTTGGGGACGATCTGACTCGATTGCGCTCGCTGGCCGAGGACGTGCGCGGGGCGATGGCCGGTGTCGACGGGGTGGTGGACTTGAATATCTCGAAGATCCTGGACGTGCCGTTTTTGAAGGCCGACTTCGACCGCCGAGCGATTGCCGAACACGGGCTCAACGTCGGCGAGGTGGCCGAGACGATGGAGACGGCGTTTCGAGGTCATGTCGTCACCCGGATCGTCGACGGACAGCAAGCCTTCGACGTGCTGGTTCGCTACGATCAGTCGGCCGAGTCCAGTGTCGAGGCGATCCGCCAGACACTCGTCGCCACGCCGAACGGCGCACGGGTGCCGCTGCATCAGTTGGCGGAGATCCGTCGGTCGCGGGCTCCGAATCGCATCGTGCGCGAGAACG
This sequence comes from Bradymonadaceae bacterium, assembly GCA_028274765.1. Lineage (GTDB taxonomy): Bacteria > Myxococcota_A > Bradymonadia > Bradymonadales > Bradymonadaceae > CAJXPB01. The sequence goes on along the minus strand of JAQCND010000363.1, from coordinate 2,163 downwards.
GCGAGCGCAAACTCGTCGTCTCCTGCAACGTCTCGGGGGGGGACCTGGTCGGAGTGGTCAAACAAATCCAACGGCGAATCGACCAGCAGATCGCCTTTCCCGATGGTTATCACGTCGAGTACGGCGGACAGTTCGAGAGCGCGACGCGCGCCTCGCGCCGCATCGGGATCGCGGCGATCATCGTGTTGTTTGCCGTATTGGCCCTTCTGGTCGTTCCCCTCGATTCACTCCGCGATGCGGTGTTGGTCATGGCGAATCTGCCGCTGGCCCTGATCGGCGGCGTCGCCGGGGTGTGGGTGACGGGGGGAATCGTCTCCGTTTCGTCGATGATCGGGTTCGTGATGCTGTTTGGGATCGCGACGCGCAACGGGTTGTTGATGGTCACGCGGATCCGGCAGTTGTTCTACGACGAAGGGGTGACGCGCGTCGGCGAGGCCGTCCGGATCGGGGCGCGCGAGCGGCTGGCGCCGATCTTGATGACGGCCCTGTCGGCCGGACTCGGACTGGTGCCACTGGCGTTGAAGATCGGCGATCCGGGCGGCGAGATCCAGGGACCGATGGCGGTGGTCATTCTCTGCGGGTTGGTCTCCTCGACATTTTTGAACATGGTCGTGGTCCCGGCGCTCTACAACCGATTTGGGGCGTTGAACGACGCCGAGCAGTCGGGACGCCACTGACGAGATCGGGCGCCATCGACTCCGGTACCCCGGAGCATCGGGGCACTCGGAATTGGGCCCTCGACGCCCGTGCGGCGTCGATCAGAGAGACGGGTGGCCCCCTGTCAGGATCGTGGAACGAGGGTTGAACAGTTGGTCGAAGGTGTTGTTCCTACGAGAGGAGTACGAGCATGCGACACATCACAATGGTTGCAGTATTGGGGCTGACCGTCGTCGCCTGGAGCTGTGACAAGGGAGACAGCGAGGCCGAGGCGCAGGCCCCCGAGGGGAAGCAAGGATATGCACACCAGGAGGGAGCCGCCCACGGAGGTAAAGAGGACCACGCCCACGAAGGCGAGGAAGGCCATGCCCATGGAGGCAAGAAAGAGCACCCTCACGACGACGACAAGGACCACGACCACGAGGGCGAGGAAGGCCACGCCCATGAAGGCGAGGAAGGCCACGCCCATGGAGGCAAGAAAGAGCACTCTCACGACGACGACAAGGACCACGACCACAAGGGCGAGGAAGGCCACGCCCACGAAGGCGAGGAGGATCATACTCACGGGGATGAGGAGGGTCACGCTCATGAAGGAGGGGAAGGACACACTCACAAGGATGAACAGGACCACGCCCACGAAGGTGAGGAGGGCCACATCCACGATGAACCCAACTACGCTGAAAAAGGCACGGTCGACGTCCCCGAGGAAGGGAAAGACTTCACGCCTCCGGTGTCCATCGAGCAGCTGCCAGAGGGCGCCTGGTACTGTGACATGGGCAAGGCCCCCTGGGCGGCCATGGAGAAGCCCCAGGACGGATGTCCCATCGAGGGCTCCCCTCTGAAACGGGTCTCGAAGTGACGAACATGGATGTGGCAGTGAGGCGAGAGCCCCCATCGTGATGACAGCGGTGTCGGCGGGACTCGGACTCGTGCCGCTGGCACTCGAGGCGAGTCTGCCCGAGCGCGACATCCAGGCCTCATTGGCGAGCGTCATCCTCTTCGGGCTGACCTCGTCGACGATCCCCAACATGTTCGTCGCGCCGGCGATGTACCTGCGATTCGGCGATCCGAGCGAGGGCTCGAACGAAGTCGGAGACGGACGAATGTCTTGAGCGAACGAAACCTTCGGATGAGACGGAGTTCTCAGCCCAACCTCCACCGTCTCCATCCGTTCACTCAGGCTCGAATTGGTTTGAATGATGATCGCCTCGATGAGTCTATATGGACGACAGTACGCACATGATTAGACACTAGGTGTGTCTCTCCCGTCCCACTCGAACCATGTCATACCGCTCGATCTCGATCGTCGGATGTCTGCTCGTGCTCGGCGTCCCGCTCGGCTGCGACAAGCTCGGACTCTCCTCCTCGGAATCGGGCGCGTCCGAAGACGACAGCATCGAAGAGACCCGCAGTCGCCGTCGCCGTCGGCGCAACAACGATTACGGGTCCGATGACGATTACGGGTCCAACGACGACTACGGCTCTGACAATCGTCGGCGCGACGAT
>JAQCND010000359.1 GCA_028274765.1 Bradymonadaceae bacterium | reverse complement strand
GTAGATCGGCGAGGAGGCGCTCTCGTCGGGGATGAGCTTGAGCTGGGAGGGATCTTGGACGATGCCGCGCTGGACGACGACGTCGGTGGTCGTCGGCGAGCCGGTCGTGAACTCGTACTCGTACGAGCCGGTCTCGGGTTCGGTGTCGTCGAATTCGGGCTGGCTGACGGCCTCGACGCGGAGCCGGTTGCGATACTCCATTTCCGCCCGCACCAGGTCGCGCGGTCGATCGATGTCGAACCAGGAGGCCTCCTCGACTTCGATGGCCTCGACCGAACGCTCGTCGGCCATCCACTGCAGGACGTCGGTCAGCGGAGCGGGGTCGTGCTCGCGTAGCACCTGCTGAGAGGTATCGAAGATCGCCGGAGAGGCCGCAAACAGTCCCGCGTCGACGGCGTCGAAGTCGTCGAGCTCGAAGCCGATGCGTTCGACCGTCTCGCCGTCGCGCCCCACTTTGACGGCGCTGTCGACGTCGTGAGCCGCCTCGAGGTCGGGATCGACGAGCATCTGGACGGCTGCGCCGTTGGATTCGAGCTGGCTCATCCGCTCGACGAGCTGGTCGTCGAACCAGTGGTCGGCCATCGCCATCAGGAAGGGGGACTCGAAGGTGTCGCGAGCGGCATGGACAGAGCTGGCAATCCCCTGCTCCCAGTCGTCGTGCTCGACGAATTCGACGTCGATCTCCAGATCCGGGGGGTTGGTCAGCTTGCGGACGATCTGTTCGCCCTCGTAGCCCACCACGACGACGGCGCGCTCGATGTCCGCCTCCTCGAGCTGGGTGAGCAGACGAACCACGAGGGGGTCGCCGCCCACTTCGACGAGGGGCTTGGGCGTGTTGGGTCGATCGAGCCGTTCGCCCCGTCCGGCCGCCAAAATGAGTGCATCCTGCATCGCCATGGCACATCCTCTTCGTTGAAAGAGCCACTATCGGTCGGACGTCGAGATGCTTCGGCCGCGAGTCCCTCGAGACGAACTCGTGCGAGCCCCCTGCCTCCGATCGAGGTCCTCGGCAGCGTCCGTTGTCCACATATCGAGATCCGAAGGCACCTTCAACTCTCCCCCATTGACGATCGTGTCTCGCCGCCCGGCGCGATCGAAGATACACATCTCCTCAAACAGCCCTCTGTCGCGCTCGTGCACGCGATGTCCGCCGCAAACCGGCCCGTTGATCAGAGAGGGGCACCACACCGCTCAGAGCGGTCCGATCGGGCGACTCACTCCTTCCAGATACCCTGACAGCTCGCCGCACACCCCTCCAGTCATGATCGTCGTCAGATAGAGGCGGTTTGTTGCGTCAACGGGACAAAAACCCCGTCTCGCGGAGGGCATCGAGGCTCGAGCGCTTCGAGAGCCATTTGTGTGAGACGTCACGCGGTTCGACCCGAAACGAGGGTATCGCTCTTCGAACCGGCATTCGAGTCCGATGCGTCACGGGAAGCCGATGCCTCCGAACCATGACCCGAAAACGGGGAGCTCGCCGCCGCAATACGAGTTCAATGCCCCTCTCGCTTCTGCAGGACGAACAGACCCGGATACAATCCGCCGACCGTGACGATCCGGACGTGTCGGATCTCGAAGGCCGGCGTATCGGCGACGGCGCCGTTGAAGATGCCGCGCTTGTCGACGAGCATCACGATGCGTCCCTCCGGCCCCAGCACCCCCTCGAGCTGGTCGAGAATCTCTCGGTAAAATTGATGGAAGTCGAGCGATTGGCCGAGTTCGGCGCCGTAGGGAGGATTGGTGACCACCAGATCGGCGGCATTCTCCCCGTAGTGATCGCTCATCTCGCGAGCGTCGACCTGTTCGAACGTAATGCGGTCGTCGAGTTCGGCCGCTTCGGCGTTGTCGCGAGCCCCCTCGATGCCGGTCTCCCACCAGTCGGAGCCGTAAATTGCGAGATCGGAATGGATGTCGGCCGCCTCGATGGGGATGGTGCCGGCGCCGCAGAAGGGATCGAGCAGCATGTCGGGGGCGTGGGCATCAACATGCGCCAGATGCAGCATGGCGAAGGCGACGTTGGTCTTCAGCGACACCTTGGGCGAGAAAACGCGAGGATGGCGCTTCGAGAGGGAATCCCGAGTGTACTGAATGCCGACGAGACATCGGTCCTCGAAGACGTCGACGCGCACGTCCGTCTCGTAGTCCTCCAGGTCGACGTCGAGCCCGTAGCGATCGACAACGGCCTGTCCCGCCCACGTCTGGACATCGATACTCGTAAAATCGTGATCACCGTAACGGTTGGATGTCACTCGAAAACTATCAGACTGATCCAGTTCGTCGAACTGCTGGTTGTACACTGCCTCGTAGATCGAATCGGAGGGGGTCCCGCGATCGAACTCGAAGGTGTGCACGTAACGTAACACGTGATGGATCGAGCGCATCCGTCGAGCGACCGGCACGACGCGCTCGGGTGGCTCCTCGGTCTCGATCTGGATGCGTCCATCCAGCCCGAACAGTTCGGTCTCGATCGAGCCGTAAGCGAGGTCGGCGTCGTTGGCGTGATCGCGGAATTCGGCCTCGACGACATCCTCGAGTCCGCCGTTGGTGGTCAGCAGTAGTGCAGTCATGTCGCGTTCGAGGAGCACATGGGAAACAGAGGAGAACATCGCCTGAAGCGACAGGAGAGTCTTCGCCGATCCGGAAGCCGAATGTGCGTCATCAACCGGCCCCCTTCCAGTCGTTGGCGTCCGATCGGAAGGCCTCGCCGATAGCCCGGCCGGCGTCGAGCACGAGTTCCAGCGCCTCGCGCAGGGTCGACTCGCGGGCCACACGCCCCACCAGTGTCATCGACAGGGTCCTGCCCTTTAGCGTGATGTGAGACTTGTAGTCGTGAAGCTCGAGCAGGGCTTCGGCGGCCTCTGCATCGCGCCTCAGCGTCTCGAACGTCTGTTCGCCCGCTTCGAGATCGAAGCAATCGCGCAGTCGACGCGAACCGATTCCGTCCGGCCCGACCATCGCTCGCTGGCTCCCTTCGACATGGAGCGACGTCGGCACCTCCTCGGGAAGTTCGATCTCGAAGCTCGTTCGATTCTGGGGTCGCTCCGCGCCGTATCGTTCGGTATGGGGATAAACCTCGACGCCGAGTGTGTCGACCGACCCGGAGAGAGCAGGCGCATAGGCATCGCCCGATCGGCCCACCTCGAGTCCGTACTCGTCGGCGACGGTTTGCCAGCTGCCATGGACGTATCGGCCGTAAATGCGCCCCTTGAGGTAGGCGAACGCGAAAAATCCCACCATGAAGAGACCGAAGACGCCGAAGAAAGCCCACATCATCGCGTATCACTCCTCGAAGCGTCAGCGAGGAGGTCGAGAGACGAACCTCTAGGGGAGATACGACCCGTCATCCGCAAGCTCCGCCGAGGAGTCCGCGTTTGAGACCCTCGTTGGGAGGTTTCCCGAGCCAGATCTTGAAGAACATGTTGCTGAACGTCTCGCCTGCGATGGTCCCCTCGGTGAGGCCATCGATCTGGATGGTGACCCCTTGGCCGGGAATGTACGTGTAGACGTGACGATCGCCGTCCCCGACGCCCGAGAGCCATCCGAGGAGCCGGTCGACCTTGGATTTGATGGATTTGTATTGGCCATTTGCGTTCTTCTTGAAGCTCTCGCGGTAGGCATCGACCATCTTGCTTTTGTCGACACTCCGCACGAAATGCAGCACGAGCTGTTTTTTGGACTCGGAGGCGGCGATCTCGGGGCCGCTCCGGTCGCTGGATGTCTCCTCGAGGTAGAGGCCGGCGGCGTAGACGTCGACGCTAAAGACGGTGGCTTCGCGGAGCCCCATGCCGTTTAGCGTCAGTGTGGTCCCCTTGACCTCGGTGGAGCCGGCGAGTTCGACACCCCCACATGTTTCGGCATTCGTGGGGGAGGCCCAGAGCAGGAGAGCGAGACTCGATGCGACAAAGCAGCTCCAGCGTACCATGGTGATCTCCTCGATCTCAAGAGAGTCCGGTCAAAACGACCAGTGTTCGTCGAGTTTGTCT
>JAQCND010000353.1 GCA_028274765.1 Bradymonadaceae bacterium | reverse complement strand
TAACACTCATGGTTGCGTCTCTTGGAGCGCCGGCGACCTCGTTGTCATGTCGTCGAAGAGAGGGGTGAGGCGACTCGCCCAAACAGAGCAAGAACTACGTCCGATGATGGGCCCCGGAGTCGTTTCGAAGTTTGAGTTAGTCCCGTAATTTTGTTTAGATGAAGCAAATTATTTTGAGCTTTGCCACTCTGAAGGCACATCGCTCCGAGCGGAGACGAGAAAGAACATGCGTATTCTTTGCTCTCCTCAACTTTTTGTTGAGGTTGAATTCATAAGTGTTCATCTCGTGTCCTCTCTTCTCCACTTAGAAATATTGGGACTTCACCATGTTTCAAATTATTATCCAACCCCACCTTACTCGAGACTTCACGTGATTCGATGGAGAGTTGGTTAGACATACTGACTAGTTGGGGGGTACCTTGGCTTGAAGACGACACACATGACACTACTCGAAACACGGATGCTGCCCGGGGGCGAGCTCGACTTCTCATCGGCATGTGCTTCGCAACGGCAGTCGGTGGCTTCATCATGGCGGGCGTATTTGGGTTGCTATTCGATACCCTGTTTTTAGCGACCATCACTGCAACGGGGAGTGCCATGATCACTGGCGTGCCCTTGGTCATCCGTTGGTCACAGAGCATCACGGTGGCGGCCAACTGGTCCAGTTTCGTTGTCGTTGTCACGCTCATCGGGCTCATTCCGTTCACCGGAGGAATCGCGAGCCCAGCAGTCGACTGGATCATCATCGCACCGGCCCTGGCACTCGTTTTCGGTAGCCAAATTAGCGGCATAATCTGGGGGGTAGTAGCCGTATTGCTCCTCCTCGTCCTCGACTTCATTCCCGTCACAAATACTTTCATTCAAACCCACGAGCTGGTCGCTGATCGCGACCTCCTGAAAGTTTGCTCTACGAGCGTTCTCATGGGGCTTCTGACGAGTTTGTTGGTGATTTTCCGTCGGCACCATCGCGAGCTCCTCGAAACTGCGTCTCGTTTTGAAGACGACGCCTCGGTTGATCCGCTCACGAACATTGCTAATCGCCGCGAACTCAATCGACAACTCTCCATCCACATTCAACGTGCCCAGCGCAACCGAAACTGTCTGGCCCTGGCCGCTCTCGATCTCGATGCGTTCAAGTCGATCAACGATACGTACGGACATGGAGTCGGCGATGCCGTGCTCGTTGAAGTTGCCGATCGCCTCGATGAAACGCTTCGCGACGTCGACGTGGTCGCACGATCGGGCGGCGACGAATTCATCGTTCTTCTGGAGGGAATGAATGACGCCGAGCACTTCGACCGTGTCGGCCATCGCATCCTGAACTGTTTCGAGGAGCCGTTCAATACGGGGAATGTCTCCATCGACGTGAACTGCAGTGTTGGATTCGGGTTCCTGCCCGTGGATACGTTGCGATGGCTCGACGCTGAAAAGATCAAAGAACGAGCCGTCAAACTCGCGGACCGGGCGATGTACGAATCCAAGAAGGAGGACCGCAATTGGGTCGTCAAAGGTCTCGAAACAAGCTGAATCACGGTCTACGAGTTTGTTTCAGAAGGTCGATACGGGACTTGCGCCGGCGGCCCACTGGCTTGGGTCGATGAGCCACCAGTGTTGACACCAACTCTTCGGAGACAAGCCCCCTGACATGGGAGAAACGTCATTCGAGAGCTCGAGGACAATCCTGATGCGATTGTCCTGCATCAAACCCCATGTATCTCGTATCTCCGCCTCAATCGTCTGGTCCTTCGACATTTATGGCACTCTCGTCCGACACCATCTGAGTGTCGATCACGAGCATTGCCCTTCTCGGGGCTCGTCGTCATCCATTCGGCCGTATGATGTGCTCGAGATGTTCGGCCTTCCGTTGATGGGAGGCTATCGAGTGGAGGCGGGATGTTGTCTCACGCATGTCGCAGCCCCTCGAGCTCCTCGAGCAGACAGTCGGGATGGGAGTGAATCGCGACGTGTCCCGCGTCGCGCAATACGCGGAGCGTGGCGTTCGGGATGCGGTCGGCGAGGACCTCGGAGTTGGAGGGAGGGACCAGGATATCGGAGTCGCCGGTGACCACTCGGGTGGGCGTCTGGAGCTCGGAGAGTCGGCTCCCGGTGTTGTGGGCCACGACGGCCGCCAGTTGGCCCAGAGCCCCTGAGGGTGGCGTCGGAGACTCGGCAAGGGCTTCGTCGACTTTCGCTTGAAAGTCGAGAAACCGCTCCCTCGAGCTCGGGTGGGCGAGGAGGTCCATCCCCTCCTCGACGGTGGTGGCCTCGGGGCGCAGCGTCGACTTCAACAGGAGCCATATCGCCCACGGGCCTGGCCATGTTCCGGCGGGCAGGCCGGGAGTCGTCGAAATGAGGAGGAGTCCGTCGACGCGGTCCGGGTGGTCGAGGGCGACATGCTGGGCGACCATGCCCCCGAACGAGGCTCCAGCGACGAGAGCCGAATCCATCGAGGCCTCATCCATGACCCGAACGACGTCCTCGGCCAACGTCGACATGGTATACGGCGGCCACGGCACATCGGAGTGCCCCGTTCCACAGGCATCCGGAATCACGACTCGGTAGCCGCTCTCGACCAGATCGTCGAGGCGGTGACTCCAGACTGCCCCCGGCAGCCCCAGTCCCATCAACAGGACCACGGGCACGCCTCGCCCTTCGTCTCGGTAGGCGATCGTCACGCCGCGATGGGTTGTACTATCCATGGTGTTTGGTCCGTATCGTATTCGAGCAACGCAGTGGGTGGGTTCGGGGACCCTCGGTGTCTCGTCATCAATCGTTCGCGCCCCACCGCCCCGGCAAGGATGTATCTCTTCGGAGACGTATTCGACAAGCAAAGAGTGGGGGCTACGATTGTCCTCCGCTCCCTTGAAAGATCATCCTCCGCTCCCTTGAAAGATCAACGGCGAGCCCCTCGACCTATCCAACGCAACCGAGAGGGCGAGTGACGTCGAGGCCGACCGTGCGGCGTCGAGGGGGGATGGGGCGATTCGGATCTCACCCGTGTTTCAACGGCACGCCGACAACGATGGGCCATACAGAACGATCGCACGAGAAGTTCGATTGAGCTGATTATCTCGCCAAGTCTCGAGATGGTCCGAGTGACGCGAGTTGTCGCCTCGCGGGCAAGTCGACGAGCGCTCCCTCGAAGTAGAGGGAGAGCGTCGACCACGGGAGAGGAAACGTCCACATGCGATCGCTCTGAAGGGGCCATGTCAAGGTGCTTGTCATTACCGGCTCGGCCAATCATGATAACAACGCTCGCAGGAGCGCGCGGGAGGAGAGTCGTATTCGACATCTTCTCGGGACGTCACACCTGGAGGTCGAGGCACACGCATACGCCCCGAACTCAAGCCATCTCGAGCGAAGTAACACGATGACCCACGTCGATACGTTCGATCACGAGCGCCACATGCGGCGGGCGCTGGAGCTGGCCGAGGAGGCCCTCGAGCGCGGCGACGAACCCTTTGGGTCGGTGCTGGTGCGGGACGACGCGATCGTCATGGAGGCCAGCAACCGAGTGGTGACTGAAGACGACCTCCGGCGCCATCCCGAACTGGATCTGGCCACTCGGGCGCACGCCGAATACGAGCCCGAGGTGCGGCGCGAACTCGTGATGTACACCAGTACCGAGCCGTGTCCGATGTGTGCGAGCAGCATTCACACGGCGGGGCTCGGACGGGTGGTCGTCAGTGTACGATTGAACGAATTCCTCGTCGACATCCTCGGCCAAGCGCCACGTCCGGTGACGGCGCCGGCGATCTTGACCGACGAGGTGCCGGTGGTCGGGCCCGTGTTGCATGACGAGGGACGAGCCCTGTTGACACGAGCCCACTCGTGACACCGGGAGTCGACGTCCGGCGTTACTGATTCGACTCGTCGAAGTTGAATTCGATGGAATCGCCTCCCTCCAGATCTCGCTGGGCGGGGCCGGTGATGCCCGACCGATTGACGCGGACCTCGACATTCACGATGCCACTCGAATCCTGGATATTCTCGACGACGATCGTGCGCTGGCCCTCCTTGTCGTCGAGTGTGCTCTCCTCGATCGAGAGACTCTCCCACCTGTATTCGACCTTGTCGATGTGGTCGTCGTCGACGTTCGAGATCTCGGTGCCGTCGAGCGTCGCCGTAGCCTTCAGTCGCAGGCTTCGGGGCGGGGAATCGAGCGTCTCCGAGGTCAAATTCACCTCGAACTCCGCCGGGTCGGGGCCGCATCCCATCGCGCCCAGCAAGACGGTGAGGGCGAGGATGACGGCACTCCACGCCTGGAACGAACGCGTGCATCCATCGTCTGTCGTCGGGTGACTATCTCCAACCATCATCCATTCCATCGGGCGAAAGTCGCGATGTGGCAATCGTATTAGTCGGACTCGTCGCCCAGATTATGACGTTCGGCAGCCATCCGCAAATCGTCGACGAGCGCCTCGTACATGCGCTGCTGGTCGCCCTCGTCGATCTGTCGGAGCAGGGCGGAGGGATGGTGGGTCACGACGACGGGTCCGTACGGACTCTCGTGGAACTCTCCACGAGTCTTGTGAATCTTGACCGCCCGATCCAGGAGACTGCGAGCCGCGCGCTTGCCAAGGGCGACGAGGCATTCGGGCTCGACGAGTTCGATTTCGGCCTCCAGCCAGGGGCGGCACGCCTCGAGCTCCTGGACTCTCGGGGGCTGAGGGATGCGCTGACCCAGCCGATTATCCCATTTGACGTGCTTGACGGCATGGGTGACACAAAGGGAGCTTCGCTTCAAAGGGAGTTTGTTGATTGGAGACTTTATCCTCGCATTTGGACCCGGCTCGTTGCTGGGCGGAGCTTGTGTCCTCCTCGACACCTATCGAGACTACTCGGAGGGCATCGAGGTCGAGGGCGAGGTCGTCGAAATGGAGACCGACCAGCGACGGGAGAATCGAAACCCGTCCGACGACATCCACGGCGATCAGGAGCTCTACACGGTGTACTGTCCCGTCGTGGCCTTTTCGCTGCCCGACAACTCGACGCCGCATCGCAAGGAGACGACCTGCAACAAGGAGCGAGGCAAGTTGCCGAGTGTCGGGGAGTCGGTCACAATGACCGTGCGAGCCGGCCAACCCGATACGGCGCGCCGCGGCACCAAGTCCCATCTCGTCCAGATGTCCCTCATCATGGGGGGGATACTGGTGGTGACGGGAGGCGGCCTCACGCTGGTCGTCATCGGGCTGGGCGTGACCGGTCAGCTTCAGAAGTAGATGTAAATCCGATAGAACACGAGTTGAGCCCGTCGAGAGACCGACTCAACCTGTTTTGTATCCTCCATCACACTCATGCTCGATCGTATCAAAGACATTCCTCCACCCGCGGCCATTCTCTATGGTCTGGGCATCGCTTTTCTCCTCGGGGGGGGGCGGGGCTCTCTACAAGGCCTATCGTCAATACCTGCCAGGACGAGCGATCGAAGCCGACGTCGTCGAGATCGAGGCTGAGACGCGCTCCCACCCCTCGAAAGACGAGACCCGGACATGGCATTGTCCCGTGGTGACGTTTACGATGCCCGACCGCTCGACTTCGCATCGACAGAAACTCGAGTGCGCCTCCATACGTGCCATGGTTCCAGCAGTGGGAACATCGGTGACCATGACCATTCGTGCGGGGCTTCCGAGTTCAGCGAGCCGAGGCACTCCCTTTCAGGAGATCAAAGAACCGTTCGTGGTCGGGCTCATCTTTCTGGTGGTCGGTCTCGCGATGGTGTCGTTCGCGCGATTCAACGATGATTGGTAGCTGCATTCGGGTCGCTCCATCCGTCTACACTCGATCCGTCGTATCGGACGAGTCGATGGCCACTGGGGGAGTCGGGTCAACGACCCATGGATGGCAAGGGCGACAAACGCTGTCGACATGGAGAGAGCATGCTAACCGTTTCAACAGGGAGATGAGGACGATGAGTGACGAGGCACGATACACCTGGCTCGAGACCCGAGAGGCCCTGGTCGACTGGCTCGATCGGCCCGAAGGAGAGGCACTGGCCGTCGATACGGAGAGCGACCACGGACAGGGCTCCCAGGTGCAGGTGTGTCTGATCCAGTTGGCGACACCCGACGAGGTCGTGATGCTCGATCCATTCGAATGGGAACACGGAGCACTACAGCCTCTCTGGGACGTGCTCGGCGACGATTCGCGTCTCAAGATCTTCCACGCGGGCTACAACGACCTCGAGGAACTGGACCGCGACTGGGGGATCGACATTCGCAATGTCTTCGACACTCGGACGGCGGCACGATTTCTGGGCACGCAGCGCAGCGGACTCGACTGGTTGCTCGAGGAGTGGCTGGGCATCGAGGTCCCCGACGACGTCGGGTGGTTCGACTGGGGCCGGCGACCGCTCCCGGCGCGAGCGATCGAGTACGCCATCTCGGACGTCCGACATCTGCATGCGCTTCGGAATCGGCTCGCCGACGAGCTCCGCGAGACCGACTGGTGGGAGCCCTTCCAACAACAGAGCGAATACTTGGCGCGCGAGGCCGTCCACGACCCCGACGATTTCGAGCCCGAGGGATGGCGCCGCATCGACCGCGGACCGAACCTAAATCGAGAAGGGAAGCGAGCCCTGCGAGCACTCTATCGGTGGCGGCAGACCCTCTGTGAGGCTCA